>CAYNXT010000051.1:0-11722 GCA_964401235.1 uncultured Planctomycetales bacterium | reverse complement strand
TCATCGAGGTGTGGCTGGAGTACAAGCGGCAGGAGATCGACAAGGTCCGCCTGCGCCCGCACCCCTATGAGTTCCACCTGTACTTCGACGTTTAACACAGAGCACGCCAGACCCTTAGGTGTTTGAAGGAGCGGGGCGCGAATCGCGCCCCGTTTTCCTTCGGAATGCTCTCTATACTGAAACTCGAAAGGTCAGCTATGCCCGCAGTTAAACGTCAGCTCCGGAAAGACAAAGAATACGTGTTGCGCCTAGCCAAAGAGCACGACGTGCGTTTTATTCGGCTCTGGTTCACGGATATTCTGGGCTTCCTGAAGAGCTTCGCGATCACCATTGACGAACTCGAAAAGGCACTCGAGGAAGGGATGGGCTTTGACGGCTCGGCGATTGAGGGCTTTGCCCGGATCGATGAGTCGGACATGCTGGCGATCCCGGACCCGAATACGTTTTGCCTACTGCCCTGGCGGCCGAAGGAAAATGCGGTCGCGCGGATGTTCTGCGATATCACGTATCCAGGGGGCAAACTGTTTGATGGCGATCCGCGGCAGGTGCTCAAGCGCAACCTCGCGCACGCCTCAAAGCTCGGCTATACCTTCTACGTCGGGCCGGAGCTCGAATTCTTCGTGTTTAAGAGCGCTGAGGCACCGGTGCCCATCGACACCGGAGGGTATTTTGATCTGACCCCGCTGGATGCCGCCTCGGATTTGCGGCGAGATATCATCCTCTCCATGGAGGAGATGGGCATTGGGGTGGAGTATTCACATCACGAAGCCGCGCCTTCCCAACATGAGATCGACTTTCGCTACACCGATGCCTTGACGATGGCTGATAATGTGATGACCTATCGGCTCGTCGTCAAAGAAATTGCGTTTAAGCACGGGCTCTATGCCAGCTTCATGCCCAAGCCGCTGGCGGATCAAAACGGCTCCGGCATGCACGTGAACATGTCGCTCTTCTCCGCCAAAGGAGGCGCGCGCGGTGAGCGCAACGCCTTTTTCGATCCGAAGGACCGGCTGCATCTTTCAAAAGTCGCCAAACAGTTTCTGGCCGGCATCCTCAAGTATGCCCCGGAGATGACGCTGGTGCTGAATCAGTGGGTCAATTCGTACAAGCGGCTCACGCCGGGCTATGAGGCGCCGGTCTACATCACCTGGGCGCAGCACAACCGCTCCGACATGGTGCGGATTCCGATGTACAAACCCGGCAAGGAGACCTCCGCGCGAATCGAACTGCGCTCCCCGGATCCTGCCTGTAATCCGTACCTGGCTTTTAGCGTGATATTGGCCGCAGGACTCGAGGGGGTGGAGAGGAAGTACGAGTTGCCGACGGCGACGGAGGAGAACGTATTTGAGCTCAGCGAGGCCGAGCGGCGCCGTCGAGGAATTGGAACACTCCCGACGAGCTTAGGCGAGGCGATTGCGCTCGCCGAGGGGAGCAAGCTCCTGCGTCGGGCGCTTGGCGATCACGTCTTTGAGTCGTTTCTCAAAAATAAGAAGATCGAGCACAACGCGTTCCGCCGCACCGTCACCGACTACGAACTCAAGACCTATCTGCCTCTGTTATAAAGTTAAGGTTCGGGGATGCCGAGGTCGCGGCAGATTTTGCGTGCGAGGCAAACATGCCCTTCGGTATGGCGAGGGACTGAAGACGTGCGACGTGTTGCGGGATTCCAGAAGATTGAGTGTCGGCCGCCTTCTCGGAGGAGCTCACAACCCCGCTCCTGCAAATGACGCAGGAGCTCTCGAGGCTTCATTCCACGGCGATAGAAATTGGCTCTTCAATCGCCTGTTTGCTATGCGTTCGGTGGGCTAAGATGCGATTGGTTTCCAGGACCATTCCCAAGGCCTCACGCAGATTCCGCTTCGCTTCTTTGAGGGTGCGTTCCTGGGTATTGACGCCGGGAATCTCTTCCACATAGGCAACATACCACTTGCCGCGTTTTTGATAGACTGCGGTAAATTGTCCAATCATCGTATTCAGAGTATACCAGAGACGTCTTGCGGCCGTCAAACACGCCGCAAATAGTCCAGCACGACCGCCGCGGCGCGGTTGACGGCTCCCCCAGGCCCTAACGTGGTTTTCACTTCGCGTAGTCCCGCCTTCATGGTTTCGCAGCGCTCATCATCGCGCATGAGCTCGACAATGGCATCGCCAATGGGACGTGGTCGCGCGCGGTGCTGAACGAACTCCGGGACAATGTGGCGGCCGGCCACAATGTTCACGAGGCCGATGCGAGGCACCCGTATCACCGCCTTGGCCGCAAGATAGGTGGGCCAGGACGTTCGATAGACCACTACCATGGGTATCTCGCACAGGGCCGCCTCCAGCGTGGCCGTGCCTGAAGCCACAATCGCGGCTTCCATGAGCTGCAGCGCGTCATAGACCGACCCCTCCGCTACGCATACATCGACGCCGGCACGCTGGAGCAGCGCATCAACTGCGGCGCGGGGAAGCGCCGGGGCTTTCGGCAGCACAAACTGCACGCCGGGCATGCGCCAGGCGATTCGCTGTGCCGCCTTGAGCATGAGTGGTAGGTGCCGTTCCAGTTCACGCTCACGGGAGCCCGGCAGTAGGCCTACCGTCCGTCTCCAAGGATTCAGTCCGCACGATTTCATGGCCTCGTCCCGGCTCAGCGATGGGCGCGCCTCGTCGATCAGCGGATGGCCCACCCACGTCACTGGCACGCCGGCCTGCTGATAAAACGTTTCCTCAAACTGAAAGAATACGAGCATGCGATCCACAGACTGCTTGACAGATCGCATCCGAAAGCGGCCCCAGGCCCACAGTTGCGGGCTGATGTAGTAGAGAATCGGAATGCGGTGGCGCTTCACTAGCGGCGCGACGAACGGCAGGTTGAAATCGCCAAAATCCACAAGAAGAACGAGATCAGGGCGCTGGCGTGTCAGATGCTCCTCGAGCACGCGCAGCGAGTGGCGGAGGGCCCCGATGTGCCGTGTAGCATCAAAGGGGCCAATGGCTGCGGTGGTCGTGAGATCTTGCAGCAGCGTCATGCCGGCGCGCTGCATGGCCGGTCCACCAAGGCCGGCAAAGGTGAGGGTGGGGGGGTGTGTCTTGAGCGCTTCGATGAGCTTGGCGGCATGGGCGTCTCCGGAGGGATCGCCCGCGACAAGACAAATTGAAGCCATCAGCGACGATGGCGAATAGTCTGCTCAATGCGCAGCGCGAGGGCGAGCGCGGCCCGGCCCTCTTCACCGGTGACCAGCGGCGGGCGATGGCTGCGAACCGAACGAACAAATGCGGCAAGTTCCTCTTGGAGCGGAGGTCGCTGGTTCACCGGCAAATGAACGCGGTGGACCTTGTGGCGATTTTTTCGAGCGAGCTCGACCGTCTGCGCCTTATAGTCGATAGACAGATAGCTGTCTTCTTGGAAGACCCGCAGCCGACGGATCGACTCGTCGCTGATGCGGCTGGCGGTGAGGTTCGCCACGCAGCCGGAGGCAAACTCCAGGCGCGCATTCGCGATATCTTCGCTTGCAGACAAGACGGCGATACCCAGCGCTTGGACCCGCCGCACGGGCGAGCGCACCAGAGCGAGGATCATGTCCAGATCATGGATCATGACATCCAGGACGACACTGACGTCCGTTCCGCGGAACGGGTAGGGGGAGAGTCGGTGCACTTCGATAAACCGCGGATGCGTGAGATAGCGCATGGCCGTGCGGATGGCGGCATTAAACCGCTCGACGTGCCCGACTTGGAGGACCAACTTGCGCTGCTTGGCGGCGCGGATGAGCGCGTTGGTGTGGGCCAGAGTCGTGGCAATCGGTTTCTCGATCAGGGTGTGGATGCCGTGTTGCAGCAGCACCAGCCCGATCTGGCCGTGTAGGCTGGTAGGCACCGCCAGGCTTACAGCGTCAATCCGGCCCAGCAGCTTGCGGAAGTTGCTTACCGCGTCGCAACCGAGTGCGCGAGCCGCACCCGTTGCTTTGCGCAGATCACGGTCGCAGACGGCCACAAGCCGCACGCCTGGCATGGCGGCATAGATCTCCGCATGGCGGCGGCCCAGATGGCCCGTACCAATCACACCAACTCGTAACCTACTTTGCATCCTCAGAGTCTAGCAACAAGTCTAGCAGAAGGGCAGTCTAGCAGAAGGGCTTGTCCGTCGTCAATCAGCGTGGTACAATATCCGCCCATTCGACTCCGCTCAGGGCGGTATCCCGAGCGCAGTCGAGGGACACCGCTTATGTCTACCTATTTCAGGCTGTTACGCTATCTCAAGCCCCACAGCAGTGTCTTAGCCCTTGCAGTGGGATGTATGGTGATCTCCAGCCTCCTCAACGGGGTGCAGCTGGGTGCGATCTTCCCCCTCGCCGACCGCATCATCACCAATAAGCTGATTCCGGTCGCTTCCTGGATGCCGGGTTGGGTGGTGGGGTTAGTCAATTGGCTCAATACCATTGAGCCGATGAGCATGCTCACCGCCCTCGCATTCGCCATCCCTATCCTCTTCTTCCTCAAGGGGTTATTTGAATTCTGGCAGTCGTTTTATATGAATGATGCCTCCCAGCGCGTCATCCGTGATTTGCGCCAAGCCCTCTTTGATCGTTACGTCAGCCTCTCCCTGGACCATCATCACAAGACGACGACCGGCACGACGATGTCGCGCATTCTCTATGACACCGGCGTGATCCAAAATTCGATCACCGAAGGATTCACCGATCTGATCTTCCAAGGGTTTCAGGTGCTCATGTACCTGGCCATCGTGCTTACGATTGATTGGAAATTGTCGCTCGTTCTGGCCTTCGTCGTGCCCTTCATTGCCTGGCCGATCAGCCGCATCGGCAAGCTCCTTAAGAAGCTCTCCCAGCAAGCCCAGACGGTTATGGCGCAGCTCAACTCGACGATTTTAGAATCCATCTCAGGCATTCAGGTGCTCCAGATTTTCTTATTGGAGCCGATGGCCAAGCTGAAATTCGGCCAAGCCAACGAGCGCTCCTACCGCATCACCCGCAAGATTCAAAAGCGCATCAACTCGCTCTCGCCGCTGACCGAGTTTGTCGGCGCGTGCGGCGGGGCGGTGGTATTCTGGTACGGTGGCCAAGCGGTATTGTCTAATCAGATCACGCTGGGCACGTTCATGGCATTTCTCTTGGCGATCCTCTCGTTGATCCGCCCATTCAAGCGCTTGGCAAGGCTGCACGGGACTAATCAGCAAGCCATGGCGGCGGCTGAGCGGATTTTCACCGTCCTGGACACCCCCTCCAGCGTCATCGAGCATGCCAAGGCCCGCATCCTGCCGACGTTTCATCGCGAGATCGTCTATGAGCACGTCTCGATGCAGTACGATTCGCAGCCGGCCCTGCGCAATGTCTCGCTCACCATTCCTTTTGGGGAAACGATCGCGATTGTGGGCCCCAGCGGCGGCGGCAAGACAACCCTGGCCAATCTCCTGCCGCGCTTCTATGATCCCAGCGCCGGACGCATTAAGATTGACGGATTCGATGTGAAGCATGTCACGCTGCCGTCGCTGCGAAGCCAGATCGGGCTAGTCACGCAGGAGACGTTCTTGTTCAACGATACCGTGCGCGCCAACATTGCGCTGGGCAAGCCCGAAGCCGAACTGACCGAGATCGTCGAAGCCGCGAAACTGGCGAATGCGCACCCCTTTATC
This sequence comes from uncultured Planctomycetales bacterium, assembly GCA_964401235.1. Taxonomy (GTDB): domain Bacteria; phylum Omnitrophota; class Gorgyraeia; order Aquiviventales; family Aquiviventaceae; genus CAYNXT01. Next base: position 6,090 of record CAYNXT010000051.1, on the reverse strand, counting down.
AGCCGGCTTCCAAAGGGCTATGACACCATCATCGGCGAGCGCGGCGATCTGCTCTCTGGCGGAGAGCGCCAGCGACTAGCCATTGCCCGCGCCCTGGTGAAGAATCCCCCCATTCTGATTTTTGACGAGGCGACGAGCCAGCTCGATGCCCAGTCAGAACATCTCATTACCGAGGCGATGGAGCGCATCAAGACCGGCCGCACCATGCTGGTGATTGCGCATCGGCTCTCGACGGTCCGGCTCGCCCATCGGATCGTGTTGATTCAGGAAGGGCGCATTGTAGAACACGGCAGTCACGACGAGCTCCTGCAAAAGAGCCCCCTCTACCGGAGGTTCTGTGAGCTGCAGCTCATGCACACAGGGTTCGTCGACGAAAGGAGCGAGGAATGAGTGAGGACAAGATGATCCCGCGCCCTGCCTGGGGTCGCTTCGCGACCATGGACGCAGTCCATTCAACGCGGCTGCTGCTTGCTATGGCCTATGTGAGCCGCGTTGGAAGGCAGGGCGTAGGATGACGACGGAGTTGGTACGACAGTTACTGGATGCGGGGGTGCATTTCGGCCATCAGACCAAGCGATGGAACCCCAAGATGAAGCCGTTTATTTTCGGCGCGCGCGCGGGCATTCACATCATTGATTTGGAGAAGACCGAGCAGCGGCTCAAGAATGGTTGCGAGTTTGTCGAGAGCCTCGCCGCCAAGGGTCAAACGGTGTTGTACGTGGGAACGAAAAAGCAAGCCAAGCCGATTTTGGAAGCCGAAGCCACGCGAGCCGAGATGCCGTACGTCATCAATCGGTGGCTCGGCGGCACCCTGACGAACTTTCAAACCATCAAGCAGAACATTGAACGCATGCGCGAGCTGCGCAAGCAAAAAGCCGATGGGTTCTTCGAGCGCATCTCGAAAAAGGATGCCAAGCAGTTGTCCCACCAGCTGGAGCGCTTGGAAGAGTCGTTCTCCGGCTTGGCCGAGATGATCCGACCACCCGGCTGCATGTTCATCGTCGACACCAAGCGCGAAGATATCGCGGTTCGGGAGGCCAATCGGTTGAACATCCCGATCGTGGCGATCTGCGACACGAACGTCAATCCTGACTCCATCGCCTACCCGATTCCGGGTAATGATGATGCCATTCGTTCCATCAAGCTGATCACGACGCTGGTGACGGAGGCGATTATCGTCGGCAGACGCCAGTACCTCGTGTCCCAACAGCCGCCACAGCCCGAAGTACTCGCCGAACCTTCCGAGGAGCTTGCCAATGGGGCCAGCCATGACCAAAAAAGTTAGCCTGGACGCGATCAAGGCGCTGCGGGAAAAGACCAGCGCCCCGCTGGGCGATGTCCGCAGCGCCCTCGAGGCGGCTAACGGAGATCCCAAGCGCGCCGAGCAAATCTTGCGCGAGCGCGGGGTGCAAGTCGCAGAAAAGCGCCAGGGTCGCGCGACCGGGCAGGGTCGGATCGAGACCTACGTGCACCATGACGGCAAGCTGGCGGCGATTGTCGAGGTCAACTGTGAGACCGATTTCGTCGCCCGCACGCCGGAATTTGTGCAGTTCTGTCGCGACGTGGCGATGCACGTGGCGGCCATGAGCCCACGCTATGTCCGAGCGGAAGATGCCCCGTCGACTGAATCGCTCGGGGCAGAGGAACGCAAGGCCGTCTGCCTCATTGAGCAACCCTTCGTGAAAGACCAAGGCACGACGGTGGGTGATCTGCTCAAAGCGCTGATTGCCAAAACCGGAGAAAATGTGATGATTCGACGCTTCAGCCGCTTCGCACTCGGAGAGTCGCAGACGTCCTGATGGGAAGTGCGCAGACTGCTAAGTATAAGCGGATTGTGTTGAAGCTCAGCGGCGAGGCTCTTCAAGGGAAGCTAGGGTTCGGGATCGATCCAGATATCCTCAACGACCTGGCGCGGCAAATCAAGGAAATCAAGGAACTTGGCGTGCAGGTCACCGTGGTGGTGGGCGGGGGCAACATTTTCCGCGGGCTCTCCGCCTCCTCGGCGACCGGGATGGAACGCGCCACCGCCGACTACATGGGCATGCTGGCGACGGCCATTAATGGCTTGGCACTCCAAGATGCCCTGGAACGCCTCCAGGTCCCCACGCGTGTGCAAACTGCGATTGAAATTGCCAAGGTTGCCGAGCCCTACATCCGCCGGCGGGCGATCCGCCACTTGGAGAAGGGGCGCGTCGTCATCTTCGTTGGCGGCATCGGCAATCCCTTTTTCACCACCGATACGACGGCAGCCCTTCGGGCCATGGAAATCGGCGCAGATGTCGTGCTTAAGGCCACCAACGTGGATGGCGTCTACACCGATGATCCGGTGACGAATCGTCAAGCGAAGAAATTTACCAAACTCAGTTTCTTTGATGTGCTGAAGAAAAAGTTGAAAGTCATGGATGCGACGGCTGTGAGTTTGTGCATGAGCGGGAATGTGCCGATCATCGTCTTTAATCTCCACCGGAGCGGCAACATCAAGCGAGCCGTGTGCGGCGAGCCGGTTGGAACCCAGGTGGTGCACACGAAATGATCCCACGCCCTGCCTGGGCTCGCCATAGGCGAGCCGCGAAAACTTCAATAATGTTGAGACTCATGGATTTTCGCCCCGCCACAAGGCGGGACAGGCAGGGCGTGGGATGATCCCCTTGCAGAGTCTCTTTAAGGACAGCGAAGACAAAATGAAGAAAGCCATGGCGACGGTCACCCGCGAGTTCGCCGAAATCCGCGGAGGCCGCGCGACACCCGCTCTGGTCGAGCATGTCATCGTGGAATATTACGGGGCGGCCACGCCGCTGAAGCAACTGGCGGCGATTACCGCGCCGGAGTCCAACATGCTCGTCATCCAACCGTGGGATGCGAAGGTGACACAAGATATTGAAAAGGCCATCCAGAAGGCCTCGCTAGGGATTACCCCGGTGGTGGATGGCAAGATTGTGCGCCTGCCCATTCCTCCGCTGACAGGGGAGCGGCGCGAGGAGTTGACCAAGGTGATCCATAAGATGGCCGAAGAAGGGCGGGTGAGCATTCGCACGATCCGCCGGGATGCTAACGAAGCGATCAAGAAGCTCAAGGCCGAGAAGCAGATCTCCGAAGACGATGCCTTCAAAGGCCAAACCCACATCCAGCAGCTGACCGATAAATACATCGAGCAGATCAGCGCGCTCGTCAAAGCCAAAGAGCACGAACTCCACAGCGTGTAGTTCCGTTTGGTGCCCAATCTCAGCGTCGAATTACCGCCCCGCCATAACGCGGGGCGCTTTGCTATAATGGGCCATTGCACCGTCTTCTTCGCTCTTTAACAATTTGGGCCGCTAGCTCATCAGGTAGAGCAACAGCCTTCAGTCGAGGGCCCCTGCCAGGTAACTGACAGGCGCAAATCCCGTAACTTGCGGGGACGTCTGAGGATCCCAAGGTACCCCAGTTGCTTCGCTTTGCGAAGCAAAGTGTCTGGGGTAACAAGCCGAGGGTGCAGATAATCCGCAGCCAAGGCCCCAGTGCTTCGCTTTGCGAAGCAAAGCGTTGGGGCAAGGTTCAACGACTATAATCGGGACTCCCGGCAGTGCCGGGGGATGGGATAGTCTGATCTGCATGGCGACATGCAGCTAACACACATGTTTAAGCTGTGGGTGCTGGGTTCGAGTCCCAGGCGGCCCATCGATTTGCCTTCGCGGTGGCGAAGGCAAATCGATCCCGAGCCCGACCGGGATCAGCAAGGTCGGTCGAGGGATCGCCCTCTGAGATCAATGACCTGGTATGTCTATATCGCCCGGTGTCACGAGGCTCGCCCAAGCTGAGGAGCAAGACACGGAGTTATTGTTTGAACGCGCGATACGATCGCAGGAGATCGCCATCCAGAACGCGAAGAACATCTGTCCAAAGTCTATCAGGACTTGGGCAGAAAGATTTGGTCAGGGAGCGCCAGAAGCTACTCAGCTCGAGCAGGTGGCAGAACTGCTCGAGTACCTTCCTAGGCAGGTAGGGGGTGCTAGGGATATCGGGATTCGGAGACGTTTTGGGGACAGCCACGCATTTCCTGCGCTGTCATCGGTGGCTGTCCACGGATTTGCAGACTTTTTCTTCTCGTAGACGTCAGACGACAAGGAGGCGACTGGATGAACCGACTCATAGCTGTCTTGACTGTGGCATTGAGCAGCGCCTGGACGATGCCCGGTGCCGCCCAAGAAAGTGTGCGCGCCGTTCCGGTTACTCCTCCAAAAGGCCGGGTACTGCTGCGTGGGACGATGGACGGCTCACCTATCTCCGGAGTGGTGCGTCTGTCGCAGGCCATGGTTGAGGGACCCAGCGGCGAGCGTGTAGAGGGTCTGCTGATCAGTGCGACGATCTCCGGAGCTGCTCCTGGCCTCCATGGGTTCCACATCCATGAGTTCGGCAGTTGCGAGGATGGCGGCACAGCGGCAGGAGGTCACTATAACCCGCGCGGTGTCAAACACGGCCACCTCCCGGCTGATGGACTGGAAGGCGCGCATGCCGGCGACCTCGGAAATGTGGAGATCCGTCCAGATGGAACCGGTACGCTGGAAGGGTTTTTCCCAGGTCTCACGCTCCAGTACGGTCCCTATCCCGCCGTGGCAGGACGAGCGATCATCCTCCACGAATATCCGGACGATTTTCGACAGCCTGCGGGGAACGCCGGCGGCCGAATCGCCTGCGGGATCATCGGCATGTCCGAGTAACTCCGAGCGCCTATCTATTTCGGTGCGCATGGCGGCTCGTCAAACAGGCTATGAATTCTTCGACCACACGGCGGATATCGGGATTCGGGCACAGGCACCGACGCTACAGGAGCTATTCATCGCGATGGCGAGAGGATTGACCGAGCTACTGGTAGAGGATAGCCAACTGACGCCTCGGGTGACCCGTTCGATTAAGCTGCAAGCTGATGATGTTGAATCGCTGCTCCTGGCGTGGCTGCAGGAACTCCTCTTTTGGTTTTCCACCGAGCGTTTCGTACCAGTCGAGTACACATTGGAGCAGGTGACATCGAACGCGCTACGCGGCCAATTGCGCGGCGATACATTTGATCCGAGCCGACATATGCAGGGCAGAGAAGTGAAAGCGATCACCCGCCACCTCTTGGAAGTCAAACAGCAAGGCAACCAGTGGTATGGACAAGTCATCGTCGACATTTAAGATGAAAGAGCGCGCGTGGACAGGCCCGCTTGAGAAAGTTGACGAGAACCGCTGGCGCATTCCGCAAACCTACAATCGAGGGATGCGGGTGCCGGGGCTTGTCTTTGCCGATGAGCGGCTGCTCGCTGACATCAAATCCGATCAATCGCTCCAACAGGTCGCCAACGTCGCGCATCTACCCGGCATCGTGAAAGCCTCCATGGCCATGCCGGATATTCACTGGGGCTACGGGGCGCCGATTGGCGGTGTAGCGGCTATGGATGCCAAAGACGGCGTCATCTCGCCTGGTCTTGTGGGGTACGACGTAAATTGTGGAGTGCGACTTGTTAAAACAGACCTGATGGTTGAGGAAGTTCAGCCCAAGTTGCGCACGCTTATCGCGAGCCTCTTCAACACGGTTCCCTGCGGGGTCGGGATGAGCGGGGACATCCGAGTCGGTCGTAAGGATTTTCCCAGGCTGATGACCCAAGGATCCCGATGGGTCGTCTCGAAAGGCTACGGGGTGCTCGCGGATCTTGAGCACACCGAATCGAACGGGTGCCTGGAGGAGGCCGAGCCCTCCCAGGTCTCAGAGCGCGCCATGCAGCGGGGGGATGATCAGTTGGGCACGCTGGGGTCTGGGAACCATTTTCTCGAAGCGCAGGCCGTCGAGACCATCTATGACGAGAGCGCCGCGCGGGTCTTTGGCTTAGCCGTAGGGCAGGTGACCGTGATGATTCATTCGGGCTCGCGCGGGTTCGGGTATCAGATTTGCGATGACTACCTTGAGGTGACCAGCCGGGCGATGCAGCGCTACGGCATCTGTGTGCCGGATCGGCAACTGGCCTGCGCTCCGATCAACTCCGAGGAGGGGCGGGCGTATCTTGGCGCGATGCGCTGCGCGGCCAACTTCGCCTGGGCCAACCGTCAGTGCCTCATGCATCTGACCCGTATGAC
>CAYNXT010000050.1:9376-11807 GCA_964401235.1 uncultured Planctomycetales bacterium | reverse complement strand
GGAGGTCTTATCGGCGCCGCAAATGAGAGCGCAACTCAAAGCGAGAGAACGTCCTATGACTCTGGCAGGCATCGCGATCCCTTCATGCCGCTAGTTCGTGAGGGCCGCATTGTGGGTATAGGGGGGTCCGCCCAGCGGGTTGAAACATCCATGCCGGTGCTCTATGGCATCTTGTGGGATCCTGCGGGAAAGTCCATTGCGATGATCAATGACAAAGAACTCAAAGTTGGGGATACGTATGGTGGATACAAGGTGGTGAGCATCCGCAAAGATAGCGTCGTGTTGTCTGACGGAGGAGAACCGCTAGTGCTGCAAATTACCTTTGAGATACCAAAGGAACGCGAGTCATCGGATGAGGCAACAGGAGGGGCGCGGTGAAGACACAGATGAAGACATGGCTCGTCTGGGAATTGACTGTGGGAGTAGTCTTTCTGGGGGCGTTGCCGGTTCAGGCCGTGGAAGACACCGGCATGAGCATTGAAGAATCGGTGGAGGCAACCATCCAGGAGATTCCCCTCGAAGAGCAAATCGAAGGTACGATCAGCGTTGATTTCAAGGATGCTGATATTCGCCAGGTGCTGCGAGTGATCTCCCTGAAGAGCGGGGTAGACGTTGTCGCCGGTCCTGATGTCGAGGGTCTTGTGACCATCAAGCTCACCAACGTGCCCTGGGAAGAAGCGCTCAGCATTATCCTTCGCACCTATGGCTTCGCCTATGAGCGCAAAGGGAATATCGTGCGCGTCATGACACAGGCCGGGGTCGAGCAGGAAGCGTTGGCTACCGAGGTGTTTCCGCTTGATTACGCTAAGTCCAAAGAAGTTCCTGATGTGATCGCCGAAATGCTCTCAGACCGTGGCAAAGTCAAGTTCGATGAGCGCACCAACACCGTGATCGTGACCGATATTCCGACGAATTTGTTCCAAATTAAGGAAGTGATTGAGCGCGTTGATCGCCGGACTCCGCAAGTGCTCATCGAATCAAAAATTGTGGAAACCAAACTTGATAAGAACGAGAACCTTGGCATCGACTGGAGCGGAAATTCTGGCCAAAAATTGGAGCAAGCTATTCCAGATCCTCAAAGCAGCTTTCCATTTCAGCCAGGGTACAGTTTTGGGAAGGTTGGGGAAGTCTTCGGCATTACACAGCTTGGACAACGTTCAGGGACTGCGCTGACGCTCGGCACTTTAACGACGCCAAATCTCTCAGTCGTCTTAAATTTCCTCCAAAGCCGAACGGATACGAATATCGTTTCAAACCCCACCATTTCTGTGCTCGATAATCAAGAGGCGAAGATTCATATTGGGGAAGAGTACCCTGTGCCTAACTACACGCTGGATCAAACCACCGGCCGGGTCTCGATCAGCGGCTATACGTCAAAGAAAACAGGAACGGTCTTAACCGTCACTCCGCATGTCAATCCCAGCAATGAAATCGTGGTAGATTTGAATCCAGAAATCATCACGGTTGGCACCCCTGTGGAGTACAGTTTAGGGACGACCGCAGGCAATATTTCCTTTCCTCGTTTCACCACTCAGACGGCTAAAACACAGGTCAGAGTTCAAAACGGAGGGACGATTGCCATTGGGGGCTTGGTAAAAACGGCCAACTCAGAAATTCGCACCAAGCTACCCATCTTGGGCGATGTGCCTCTTCTCGGAGCGTTCTTTTCCAATACCCGACGGTATAGCGGAGGGAGCGACCCGGTTCGCCAAGATCTCCTGATTTTTCTGACGGTGAACTTAGCAGAGGAACCACAGCCGGAAGCGACCGTTGCGGCTGCACCGGAGGGGCATACCACTTACTAATGGCCACGGTTCGAATTGCGCCAATTCTCCTACTTGTGGGAGCTGGGCTCTTTTGGATTGGCAACACGGCACCTCTTGTGTTAGGACAAGAAGCGACCGTGAGTGAAATCGCTCGATTGGAGAAGCACGTAGATCAAGTCTTAGAGTTACAGGACTCTATCATGAAGCAGTTTGATGCCGTGCTCGAGGAAGTTCGCATCATCAAGGTACGGGCTTCCAGTCGGAGTGCCCCGACGAGTTAATCGTGCGATGAAACGATTTCTACTGGTTCTAGTCGGCTGCGCTGTGATCCTGATTGGGTCAGCGTCGGCAGCTACTCGCTCATCCCGAGCCAAAACACCCAAGACCCCTGTTGAGAAACTTGAGCAAAAGCTAAACCAAGTTGAACAAAACGAGCAGCAGCTCTTGGAGAAATTCAACACCCTGATGGAAGAGCTGCGCGCCGTGAAATTCCGCGTCTCCCGCTAGACTCTCCGGTGCCAGGCACCGCGGTAGCTGGCACCGTCCACCGTCCCCAGCGCACCCTGCTTGACAGAACACAGAGTATGGTTACTGGGGAAGTGAAACTTACCGCCCAACATCAAATTACAATCCCAAGACGTGTGCGAGAGCGGCTTCGTCTGCGG
>CAYNXT010000050.1:0-9366 GCA_964401235.1 uncultured Planctomycetales bacterium | reverse complement strand
CCGGCGCGGGGCGCCGGGGGGGCGGGGGGGGGGGGGCGGCCCCCCCCCGATCGAGTGCACATCATGGTGCGTGCAGGTAAAGTTGTCTTGAAGCCTATGCGGCTGATCGAGGCGGATGATGAGGCCTACCGGCTTGGAAAAGAAATCCTTGAGGCGGAGCGGCAGATTAAGCGCGGGGACACAGTGCCGTGGGCTAAGGTGAAACGGCAGCATGGGTTATGACAGCGGGTTACACGGTCCGGACCGACCGAAAACTTGGCGAGCAGCTGGCGAAGGCCGTCGATCGGCTGGCAACGTCTCCCCATAGGGGGGAACAGCTCAAGGGGGAGTGGAAGGGCTATTGGAAGTATCGTACAGGCAGCTATCGGATCATTTATCGCGTCGAGCACGAACGACTCCTCATCTTTATCATCTATGGAAATCGAGCCGGTGTCCGCTCGCGACCCCCTTACCGAATAGACGTCAGTCACGCGTTCTCGCTGGGTCTTGACACATCGCTAGGTGTATGACATACTGTATTACGATGGGAGGATAAGATGGTCATATCGATTCGACTCTCGCGAACGCAAGAACAACGACTGCGACACTTAGCCAAACAGCTTTCGACCAGCCGCTCCGAGCTCATCCGCTCGGCGTTGGACGCATTTGAAGCGACCCAATTATCACAGCGCAGCGGTCATCCGTACGACGTGGTCGCGAAGTGGATTGGGTGTGCCAAGAGCGGGCGTGGCGACCTTTCGGCGCGCGCGCACGAGTACGTCAGCCAAGCCCTGCATGCCAGATCGCGTACTCGTTGACACCGGTCCACTGGTGGCCTGTTTTGACGCCGATGATCACCATCACGCAGTCTGCGTTTCCACTCTCAAAATTCTCACCATACCCTTAGTGACGATTTGGCCCACGATCACAGAGGCCATGCATCTGTTACGTTTTTCATCCATCGCGCAACAGGGGTTGCTCACGTGGATTGCCAGAATGGGATTGCAACTTATCACCTTAGAGGCGACGGATGTCCAGCGCATTCAAGAGCTTCTAGAGCGGTATCACGATTTACCCATGGATTTCACTGATGCGGCGCTGGTGGCAGTTGCAGAACGAGAAGAAATCGCAACGGTGTTTACGGTTGATATGCGTGACTTCCGATTGTATCGCCCACGTCATACCAAAAGTTTTCACCTGCTTCCTCAACTAAAATCTTCATCTTAACCCTTTCCATATCAGCATGATGCAATCAAGCGATTCTCTCAATCGAAAGGGATATTTTGGGCCGTTCGGGGGGCAGTTTGTGCCTGAGACGGTCATGGCGGCCTTGGCGGAGCTTGAAGGCGCCTACGCCAAGGCTCGGCGGGACCCGTCCTTCAACCAAGAGTTGCAGAGCCTCTTGCACTCGTATGCCGGCCGGCCGACGCCACTCTACCATGCCAAGCGGCTCAGTCGAGCCATTGGCGGCAGAAGGGTGTATTTGAAGCGCGAGGATTTGCTCCACACCGGGGCCCATAAGATCAATAACGCGCTGGGGCAAGCACTCTTAGCCGTGCGGATGGGCAAGCGCCGGATCATTGCTGAGACCGGAGCAGGGCAGCATGGCGTGGCAACCGCAACGGCCGCCGCGCTCTTTGGCCTGGCGTGCGAAGTCTTCATGGGTGAGGAAGACATGCGCCGGCAACACCTGAATGTCGTGCGGATGCGTCTGCTGGGAGCCCAGGTCACGCCGGTGACCGGCGGAACCAAGACCTTGAAGGATGCGTGCAGCGAAGCGATTCGTCACTGGGTGACGACGGTGCGGACCAGCCACTACTGTATTGGGTCAGTTGTCGGTCCTCATCCTTACCCGATGCTCGTGCGGGATTTTCAGGCGGTCATCGGCCAGGAAGCTCGACGCCAAATATTGCAACTGGAAGGGCGGCTGCCAGATGTATTGGTCGCGTGCGTCGGCGGAGGCTCCAATGCCATCGGCCTGTTTCATCCCTTTGTCAAGGATCGGCGCGTCCAGTTGATCGGGGTTGAAGCCGGAGGCGCGGCCACGCTCGTCAAAGGCCGGCCTGGGGTGCTGCACGGTGCGTTTAGCCTCTTATTGCAGGATCGGTTTGGCCAGGTGCTGCCCACCGAATCGATTGCCGCAGGGTTGGATTATCCCGGTGTCGGTCCAGAGCACGCCTATTATCAGCTGAGTCGGCGAGCCCGCTACGTTGCGGTGAGCGATCGCCAAGCCTTGCAAGGATGCAAGCTGCTGGCCCGCACCGAAGGTATTTTGCCTGCCTTGGAGCCGGCACACGCCATTGCGTATCTTAAGCGAGCCGCTTCTCGGTTGAAGCGCAACGCGCTGATGATCGTCTGCCTTTCAGGTCGCGGAGACAAAGATGTCCACACCCTTGCTGAGCACGACGTTTGAGCGGCTGCGTCGCGCAGGACGCAAGGCGCTGATCCCGTTTATCACGGGTGGCGATCCAGATGGCAGGACGACGCGCGAGCTCTTGCTGGCACTGGACGATGCCGGCGCAGACATCATCGAGCTGGGCATTCCATTTTCCGATCCCCTGGCTGATGGACCGATCCTTCAAGCCGCCTCGGCACGCGCGCTGCATGCCGGCACAACTCCTGCGAAGGTATTGGAACTGGTCGCATCAATGCGTTCCCGCTTGAGCGCTCCGATCGTGTGCCTGTCCTATTGGAATCCCGTAATTCAATTTGGGGGACATGGACCGTATCGCCCCGAGCCGTTCTTTCGCGCGGCACAGAAGAGCGGTGTCGCCGGCCTCATCGTGCCTGATTTGCCTCTTGAAGAGGCTGATGGGTTTGGTCGTGCCGGCTTGCGCCAAGGAATTGCCACAGTGCTCTTGGCCGCACCGACTAGTCCTGCGCCACGGTTACGGGCGATTGCGCGCGCCTCGAGTGGTTTTATCTACTATGTCTCGGTGACAGGCACGACCGGCGTTCGCCAAAAACTGCCGGCTCAGTTGGTGCATGGCGTTCGACAACTGAAGCTGCTGACGTCAAAGCCGGTGTGCGTGGGGTTTGGCATTTCGACGCCTCGCCAAGCGCACGAGGTAGCACGGATTGCGGATGGCGTGATCGTGGGCAGCGCGCTGGTGCAGCGCATCGCCTCAGCCAAGGGGCGCACCGCTGCGGCGCGGGCCGCTGCGGCGTTTGTCAAACAGCTCCGGAAAGCCGTCTAATGCGTATCCTAGCTCTTGATGTCGGTGAGCGGCGCATCGGGGTCGCCATGAGCGACTCGCTGGGCCTGACCGCGCAACCCTTGATGGTGCTTGTCTGCCGCAGCACGGCTGCCGATGTCGGAGCGATCGCGTCGTTAGTCACCGAGCATGGAGCCAGTGCCGTTGTGGTGGGGCTGCCGCTGACGATGCGGGGTGAACAGGGGCCGCAGGCGAAGAAGGTCTTGGCATTTGTCGAGCATCTGCGGCCGAAACTGGGGATACCGATTCATCTGGCCGATGAGCGGCTCACGACCCTGCAAGGTGAGCGAGCCCTGTTGGAAATCGATACTCCTCGACGCAAGCGCAAAGAGGTCATTGACCAGGTGGCCGCTCAGCTCATTTTGCAGCACTTTCTTGACTTGCACCGTCACACTCCACAATCCTGATGACTCAACATTCGTCACTCGTCACTCGTCACTCGTCACTCTCGAGGGCCGGTTACCATCTCTCGACGCTGCCAAGCGGCACCGGGCTTGTGCTCAAGCCAATGCCTCAGGCTCAGTCGGTATCAATCGGCATGTGGGTGCGAGCCGGTGGACGGTATGAGCAGCCGGAGCGTGCCGGTATTTCGCACTTTCTCGAGCACATGCTCTTCAAGGGCACGCATCGTCGATCCTGCGAGACGCTCAAACGCCAAATTGAAGGGGTGGGAGGATCACTCAACGGGTTTACCGCCGAAGAGTTCACCTGTTACACCGCGAAGGTTCCGGCGCGCTCCGCGCAACTAGCCGTCGGCGTCTTGGCGGACATGCTCTTACACTCCAAACTGGCCGAACCCGATGTGGAGAAGGAGCGGGAGGTGATTCTGGAAGAAATTCGAATGTACGAAGATAGCCCGGGCCAAGCCATTCATGATTTCTTCAACGAGCTGCTCTGGCCAGACCATCCGCTCGGCATGCTGCTCTCTGGGACGATCGATACGGTGCGCAGGATTTCCCGCGCCGAGCTTTTGCGGTATTGGCAGCAGATGTATCGCCCAAGCAATTTGGTGGTCACCTGCGCAGGCGCGTTTGATCCGGTGCGGCTAGGGCGCACACTGCAACAGGAATTCACAAGACCCTCGCGCGGTCCAAGGCTACGCTTTCAGGCTGCACCTCGTCCGCGGCGAGGGCCGCAAGTTCGCGTGTGGAACAAGCCGACAGAGCAGACGCATCTATGCCTTGGCATGTACGCGATTCCACGCACCCATCCAGATCGGTTTGCATTGGAGCTTCTGCATGTTCTGCTGGGAGCGAACATGTCTTCCCGGTTGTTTCGGGAGGTTCGGGAGAAGCGCGGGCTGGTGTATGAGATCGGCTCGCATATTAAGCGGTTTGCCGACACCGGTGCATTTGTGATCTATGCCGGATGCGATACCGCCAAGCTGGAGGCGACGGTGAAGACCATTGTCGCGGAATTGGCTCGCCTGCGGCGTGTTCGCGCCGGTCGCTCGGAGCTTCGCCGGGCGAAAGATTACTATGCCGGGCAGCTGCTGATGGGGCTTGACGATACGATGGATCACATGTTGTGGATGGGGGAGCAGGCAGTGACCGTCAATCGCGTGGCTGAGGCTAAAGTCCTGCTCGATCATCTTGAGCAGGTGACGGCACGCGATTTGCAACGGGTCGCCCGGCACCTGTTTGTCACGCCTCGGCTGCATCTTGCGGTGGTGGGATCCATCGCAGAGCCTGAAACCGGTCGGTTATCCACCCTCTGCCGAATCAATGGTCACTAAACGATGAACAAAATAATCGTGGCTCCCAGTCTTCTCGCGTGTGATTTCAGCCGATTGGCCGAGGAAATTCACAAGGTTGAGGAGGCCGGGGCCGATTGGCTACACGTGGATGTCATGGACGGCCACTTTGTGCCGAATCTCACCATTGGCCCTGTCGTGGTGGAGGCCATTCGGCGTTCCAGCCGCCTGCCGCTGGATGTCCACCTCATGCTCAATCACCCTGAGCAATATATCACACCATTTATCGACGCCGGGGCGCATTACCTGACCGTGCATGTGGAGGCCCCTGGCCTGCGCAGTGAAAGCGCGCTGTTGCACGCGCTGGAGCACATTCGGCAGGCTGGAGCTCGGCCGGGTCTTTCGCTGCGTCCTCGTACAACGGCCGAAACACTCAAACCCTTTCTGAAGGCTATTGAGCTGATTCTGGTGATGACCGTCGAGCCAGGATTCGGCGGGCAGGCGTTCATACTGGAAGCGGTGCCCAAAGTCCGCCAACTGCGCGAATGGTTTACAAAGGATATCGCGGTCGACGGTGGAATTAACGCGGAAACTGGCCGGCAATGTCGCGCAGCCGGCGCGAACGTGTTGGTGGCTGGCACCTATGTGTTTCGATCGGACTCCTACGCGCGGGCGATCAGCTCGCTCAAGGACCCCAAATAATGGGGATTACATTCGGTACCGAGGGGTGGCGTGCGGTGATGGCGGAGGAGTTTACCGCCGAGAACGTGCGCATCGTCACGCAAGCCATCGCCGAACATCTTCAGACGAAGACCTCCAAAACCTCTCCGACGCCGGTTGTTGTGGGTTATGATACCCGCTTCCTCTCAGATTATTTTGCCAGGGCGGTCTGCGAAGTCTTGGCGGGGAATCGAATTCGCGCCGTGCTGGCTGAAGGTGCGGTACCGACGTGCGCGGTCAGCCGCTCCGTGGTGGCTCAACGGTTTCCTCTTGGCATCATGGTCACGGCGAGCCACAATCCGGCGATCTATAACGGCATTAAGGTCAAGGAGGCATTCGGTGGCTCCGCAACCACCGAAACCGTGGCCTCTATTGAGCGGCATCTGGGGCACTCACCGGTGGCCCGCATGCCGTTTGATGAGGCGCAGGCAAATGGGTTGATTCGCTCGGCCAATCTACTGCCCGGTTTTTTTCGCGGCATCAAGAACTCGGTTGATCTCGCTGCAATCCGTCGCAAGCCGTATCGAGTGACGGTTGATTCCATGCATGGGGCCGGCGGCCGAATCATTGAGCATTTGCTTAAGAGAGGCAAGTGCCGCGTCGAGACACTCCATGCCGAGCCGGATCCGCTCTTCGGCGGTCAGGCGCCTGAGCCCATCGCTTCCCACCTTAAAGCGCTCATTGCACGGGTCAAGACCGCGCGAGCGGATCTAGGGATTGCCAATGACGGCGATGCAGACCGCATCGGCGTGATCGGGCCGGATGGCACTTGGCTCAACCCAGGGCAGATCATGTGCGTACTGATTGCGCATCTGGTGAAATCGCGTCATGGGAAGGGAGCCATTGTGAAGACGGTTTCCAACACCATGATGATTAACCGCTTAACGCAGGCACTCGGCCTGCAGTTACTTGAGGTGCCGGTCGGATTTAAGCATATTGCGAAGTTGATGCTGGAGGATAACGTGCTCATCGGCGGAGAAGAGTCCGGAGGCATCGGAGTGACCAGCTATTTGCCGGAGCGGGATGGAATTTTTAACGGCCTTTTGCTCCTTGAGGCGATGGCGGCTGCCGGCAAGCCACTTTCCACCCTGTTACGCGAGCTTGAGCGCGCCTACGGCACGTGGTGGTATGGACGGCGCGATTTGCATTTGAACATGGCCCAGGTTGACAAGTTATTTGCCAAACTCAAAACCTCACCGCCTTCCGATTTAAGCGGTATCCCAGTCCACACAGTGAACATGATGGACGGCATCAAACTCATCGGTCGCGATGATACCTGGCTGCTCTTTCGCCGATCAGGCACCGAGCCGATCGTCCGCATCTACGCTGAAACACCGCAGAAAACCCGCCTCCCACGTCTGCTAGAGTTCGGAGTCCGCCTGGCCACCACCTGAGTATGGTCCCACGCCCTGCGCCAGTCCCGCCAACAGGCGGGACTCGAATGTGAGAGAGAATGATGCGAGATGGACTGCTAAGAGTATCTACCGCGAGAGTCGCTGAGGCATTCGTCACGGCGGCAGACGAGCAGCGAAATCCTAGAAGCCGCCGTGAGGCGCAGGGCGTGGGATGGATCTGACGCGGATTCGCAACTTCTGTATCGTCGCCCACATTGACCATGGCAAATCCACCTTGGCCGATCGGCTGCTCCAAATGACCGGCGCGGTGGAGAACCGCAAGTTCCGCGAGCAGCTCTTGGATGACATGGATCTGGAGCGGGAGCGCGGGATTACGATCAAGGCCTCGGCCGTCCAGTTGCACTATCGCGCCGCCGATGGGCACGAGTATCTGTTGAATTTGATCGACACGCCCGGCCATGTGGATTTTTCATTTGAAGTCACTAAGAGTCTTCAAGCCTGCGAAGGCACGCTCCTGGTGGTGGACGCGGCGCAAGGGGTTGAGGCGCAGACCGTGGCCAATTTTCTCCTCGCCAAGGACCGGAAACTGACGATTATTCCGGTCCTCAATAAAATCGACCTGCCCAACGCCCAGCCGGAGCGCGTCGAAGAGGAGATCCGGCATTTGCTTCAGCAGGGTGAGGTGGAGGTCACGCGCGTGAGCGCGAAGGAAGGCATTGGGGTGGAAGAAGTGTTGGAACGCGTTGTGCGGGAAATTCCCCCGCCCAGCGGCGATTCGACTGAACCGCTCACCGCTCTTATTTTTGACTCCAGCTATGATTCCTACAAGGGGGTTGTGGTCGCCATCCGAGTGTTTAACGGCACACTACGGTGCGGGCTTCCTGTTACCCTGATGGGTGGTAGTAAGCGCTTTGAGGTGCAGGAGATCGGCATCCTGCTGCCACGGCCGGAGCCCATCGCCGAGCTAGGGGCAGGGCAGGTGGGGTATTTTACCGCGAACATCCGTAACCCCCGCGATGTGGTCGCCGGGGACACGGTGACCGAGACGGCCCGGCCCGCTCCCAAGGCGCTACCAGGGTTCAAGCGGCTCAAGCCCATGGTGTTTGCCGGCATTTATCCGGCCAACGCCCAAGATCTCTCCACGCTGCGCGCGGCAATGGAAAAATTTGTGCTCACCGACGCCGCCTTTCAATTTGAACCGGAGCAGTCCGATGCTCTCGGGCAGGGGTTCCGCTGCGGGTTTCTAGGGCTGCTCCACATGGAGATCGTCCAAGAGCGGCTGGAGCGCGAGTACGGCGTGGATCTAGTGCTCACGACCCCTAGCGTCGTGTTCCAAGTGGCGACCCATCACGGCAAGGTCACCGAAGTGCACCGGCCCACCGATTTGCCCTCGCTCTCCACGGTGGCGACGGTGGCGGAGCCGTTCGTTAAAGCGGTGATGTTGTGTCCCGCTGAGATGATGGGCGGCTTGATGGATTTGGCGATCCAAAAGCGCGGCGTATATCTCTCGACGGAGTATCTGAGTGAAACACGCGTGAAGCTTATCTTTGAAATGCCGCTAAGCGAGATCCTCATCGACTTCTATGACCGACTCAAGTCGCTCACGAGAGGTTATGGCTCATTGGACTATGAAGTTATTGGCTACCGGCCGGCTAAGCTAGTCCGGCTGGATATTCTACTCAACGGCCGCATCTGCGAACCCCTCTCGTCCATCGTGCCGAAGGAGCAGGCCTATGAAAAAGGAAAGCTTCTCGTCGAGCGGCTCAAGACGCTTATTCCTCGTCAGTTATTTGAAGTGGCGATTCAAGCCGCGGTGGGCAGCCACGTGATCGCGCGGGAAACGGTTCGCCCGCTTGCCAAAAATGTGACAGGGAAGTGCTATGGAGGCGATATTAGCCGCAAGCGCAAGCTGTGGGAGCGTCAGGCTGAAGGGAAAAAACGCATGAAGCAGTTTGGGAATGTCGAAATTCCACAGGAAGCTTTTCTCGCGGTGCTCAAAATCTAATGGCACGCTCTGAACGACGTCGGGTCGAGCACGCGCGGTTCTCCGAGGGGTGGTGGAAGGAAAATATCGAGTCGCTGCTCTGGGCTGTTGGCTTGGCGCTGGTGATCCGTACCTTCATCATGGCGCCATTTAAAATTCCCTCCGGCTCCATGCGCCCCACGCTGATCGAGAGGGATCGGATTCTGGTCAATAAGTTCTTGTACC
This sequence comes from uncultured Planctomycetales bacterium, assembly GCA_964401235.1. Taxonomy (GTDB): domain Bacteria; phylum Omnitrophota; class Gorgyraeia; order Aquiviventales; family Aquiviventaceae; genus CAYNXT01. Next base: position 195 of record CAYNXT010000050.1, on the reverse strand, counting down.
ATTTCCGAGAGCCGCAGCGGGGAGACATCATCGTGTTTCGCTATCCGGAAGATCCCAAGCGCCCCTTCATCAAGCGCTTAGCCGCCATCGGGGGCGACACGGTAGAGATCAAAGACGGCCAGGTGCTCGTCAATGGTGAGCCGCTTGACGGCACAGGGATTTTCGGCTCACACCACTACTATAACCAAGGCCAGT
>CAYNXT010000049.1:0-11828 GCA_964401235.1 uncultured Planctomycetales bacterium | reverse complement strand
GTTGTTCAAGGATTGAACATCGTGGGATTACGCCGAGCCGGGATTGCTGCACCAGTCAGAGAAGAGATTAAACGAGCCTATAAGCTTCTCTACCGGGACGGACTCAACGTGACCAACGCGCTTGAGACAATCCAGAAAGAGACTCCATCGCCTGAAGTAAGGCTCTTGGTAGAGTTCGTTAAGGCTTCTAAGAGAGGCATTTGCGCCGGAATCGGCGAGGAGCAAGAAACCATCGGCGCCCGCAAATAGAAGTAGACAATAGTCTGTTAAGATCGCTGTTGACAGAATGGCGATTATTTTCGTATAATAAACATGTACGTATCACCTTTAAGGCCCGTCCTGTGAGGCGGGAAAGGCGATGACCATGACAAACTGCACGAAGTGGGAAGCCCTAGCCGAACGGCGGGGCATTTTTTGTGCCTGCGGGGCCGGCTAATGGAAAAGGCCAAGGTCCTAGACGCCGAGGCGATTCGCCGCGCCCTCATTCGCATCGCCCACGAGATTCTCGAGCACAACAAGGGCACCGATGGGCTTGCCCTCATTGGCATCCGCACTCGGGGTGCGATTCTCGCTCAACGGCTTGCCAAAGAGCTTGAAACGATCGATCACCAGCCGGTGCAAGTTGGCATCCTCGACATTACCCTCTATCGTGACGACCTCTCCCGTATTGCCCCCAACCCCATCGTCCGTTCCACAGAGATTGAGTTTGCTATCGACCAGCTCACGCTGGTTCTGGTCGATGACGTGCTGTTTACGGGACGCACGATCCGCGCTGCCCTGAATGCCATCAACGATCTGGGGCGGCCCAAGGCGATTCAGTTGGCGGTGCTCGTCGATCGTGGCCATCGCGAGCTGCCGATCCGTGCCGATTACGTCGGCAAGAATGTGCCCACGAGTCTGCGAGAGCAGATCGATGTGCGACTCAATGAGTTGGACGAAAAGGAAGAAGTGGTGCTCGACGTCCCGGCACCCACTGGAGCAGGCACGTAATCGATGGCGACTACGCTGACCCCGCCCTCACCCGCGCAAACCCTCCAGTGGACCAAGAAGGATTTATTGGGGCTGCGAGAGCTTTCAGCCGAAGAGATCCGGCTGATCCTGCAAACGGCTGAATCGTTTCGAGAGATTTCGCTGCGGCCGATCAAAAAAGTCCCCGCGCTGCGTGGCAAAACCGTGGTGAATCTCTTCTTTGAGCCCAGCACCCGCACGCGCACCTCGTTTGAGTTGGCGGCTAAGCGGCTCTCGGCGGACATCGTGAATATCGCCGCACAGAACTCCAGCCTCTCAAAAGGCGAGACGATCTTAGATACCGTCCGCAACCTCGAAGCGCTCAAGATCGACACGGTCGTCATCCGCCATGCGGCAGCCGGCGTGCCGCACCTCATCGCGCGCCACGCCAACGCCTCGGTCGTCAACGCCGGAGACGGGGCGCATGAACATCCAACACAGGCGCTGCTCGATCTCTTCACGATTCAGGAAAAGAAAGGACATGTCGAGGGCTTGAACGTTTCCATTATTGGGGACATTGCCCACTCGCGCGTGGCGCGTTCGAACATTTGGGGGATGACGAAGCTGGGTGCGAAGGTGACCGTGTGCGCTCCGCCGACGCTGATGCCCCCGCAGATCGAACAGCTCGGTGTCCGAGCGACGTATCGCTTGGAGGAGGCGGTGCATGGAGCCGATGTCCTGATGCTGCTGCGCATCCAGCATGAGCGCCAGGAAACGATGCTGATTCCGAGCCAGCGCGAGTACCGGTTGCGCTACGGCCTCACAAGCGATCGGCTCAAAGGAGCAAAACCCGATGTGCTCATCATGCACCCTGGGCCAATCAATCGAGGAGTAGAGTTGGATTCCAGCGTGGCGGATGGCCCCTTTTCGGTGATTCTCGATCAGGTGACCAACGGCCTGGCCGTGCGTATGGCGGTGCTGTACCTCGTCTCTGGCGCACCAGTCGCGGAAGAGAACACCTGATTCGTGAATAGGTGAGGAAGTGAGTAAGATGGCGAAAATACTGATCAAGAACGGACAGGTGATCGACCCGGCGAATAAGCGCAACGGGCGCTTCGACGTGCTGATTGACCGGGGGAAGATCGCGGACGTTCAAACGTCGATTCCAGTCAACGGCGCGAAGACCATTGACGCTGCGAATCAGATTATAGCTCCAGGATTTGTAGATCTGCACACCCACCTGCGCCAGCCAGGACGCGAGGACAAAGAGACAATCGAGAGCGGCTGTCGGGCTGCGCTGCGCGGAGGGTTTACCACGATCTGCGCGATGCCCAACACCACACCGGCCATGGATCAACAAGGGGTCGTCGAGTTTATCCGGCAAGAGGCCGAACGGCTGGGGCTTGTGACGGTTCGTCCTATCGGTGCGATCACGCGCGGTCGGCAAGGCAAAGAGCTCACCGATTTTGGCGAGCTCTTTGACGCCGGCTGTGTCGCGCTCTCCGACGACGGCAGCCCAGTGGCCGATACATGGCTCATGCGCAGGGCGCTAGAGTACGCCAAAGTGTTTGAGCGGCCGCTTATCCAGCATGCGGAAGATCCGGCGCTCGCCGCAGGGGGAGTGATGCACGAAGGCTTGATCTCGACGACGCTGGGTTTGCGAGGAGCTCCAGGGGAAGCCGAGTCGGTGATGGTCGCGCGCGATCTCGCGCTCGCCGAGCTGACCGGCGGGTGGGTGCACGTCGCCCATGTGTCGAGTGGGAAGTCGGTGGAGCTGATTCGCCGGGCCAAGCGCCGCGGCATTCGAGTCACCTGCGAAGTCACGCCGCATCATCTCGCACTGACGCATGAAGCTGTAGAAGGGTTTAACACGACCGCGAAAGTGAATCCGCCGCTGCGAACTGAAGAAGACCGGCTCGCGCTCATCGAGGGGCTGCGCGATGGCACCATCGACTGTATTGCCACCGACCACGCGCCTCACACCGATTGGGAAAAGGACGCGGAGTTTGACGCAGCCCCCTTTGGAATCAGCGGCCTGGAAACTGCGCTGGCTGTGTGCGTCGAGACGCTGGTGAAACCAAAACTGCTGGGATGGGATCAGTTGATTGAGAAGCTCTCGAGCGCGCCTGCGAAGCTCATCGGAGCTGAGGCCGGAACACTCAGCGTCGGCGCGCCGGCCGACATCACCCTGATTGATCCGAAGGCGACCTGGACGGTTGAGCCAAAGCAGTTTGTCTCAAAGGGTCGCCACTCGCCGTTTACCGGACGCGTGCTGAGCGGACAAGTTGTGCGCGTGCTTCGTCACGGAATTGAAGGAACGCTAGCATGAGCTTGGCGCGGCCGGCGTGGTTGGTGCTGGAGGATGGCACGGCGTTTCGAGGGCGCTCGGTTGGCGCAGAGGGCGAAACGTTCGGCGAAGCGGTGTTCAACACCTCGATGACCGGCTACCAAGAAGTGCTCACCGATCCCTCCTACAAGGGCCAAATCGTCTGTATGACCTATCCGCACATTGGCAACTACGGCGTCAATGACGAGGATGCCGAGTCGCGCAAGCCGTGGGTTGAAGGGTTCATTATGCGCGAGTGCTCGCCGATCGCGAGCAACTTCCGATCGCAAGAGCCGCTCGAGGCGTATCTAAAACGCCACAAGGTCATCGCCATCGACGGTATTGATACGCGGGCGCTCACGCTCAAGCTGCGAGAGCACGGCTCGATGAAATGCGGCATCTCGGCAACGGAGGCTGATCCCGAAGCGTTGTGGAAGCGGGTGAAAGAGTCGCCGGATATTGTCGGTATCGATCTAGTAAAGCAGGTCACGTGTGACAAGGCGTATGAATGGCCGGCCTCCGTTAGCCCGTTATCCCGTTTGCCTGTTGACCCGTCAACCGGCCAACGGTTTTCGGTGGTGGTGATGGATTTCGGGGTGAAATACAATATCTTGCGACAACTGGCTGGTCTGGGATGCCGCGTGACAGTGGTGCCGGCACAGACCGAGGCCGATGACATCTTGGCGCGCAAACCCGATGGTATGGTGCTCTCCAACGGGCCGGGCGATCCAGCCGCGGTGACCTACGCGATCAACACGATTCGCGAGCTCATGGGTCGCACCCCGATGCTGGGAATCTGCCTCGGGCATCAGCTGCTGGGACTGGCGTACGGTGGCGAGACGTTTAAGTTAAAGTTTGGCCACCACGGCGGCAACCACCCGGTGCAGGATCTTGACACGAAGAAGGTCGAGATCACCACGCAAAACCACAACTTTGCGGTGCGGGTCGAATCGATCCCCGGCGGCAAGGTCGAGCTGACGCACAAAAATTTGAATGACGGCACCGTCGAGGGGATGCGCCATAAGGAGCTGCCGATCTTCAGCCTGCAATACCATCCAGAGGCCGCTCCCGGCCCCCACGACGCGCGGTATTTGTTCCAACGATTTTTGGATCTGGTAGAAGGGGTGCATGCCTAAGTTCATCGCCGATTTTCATATCCACTCCAAGTACAGCCGGGCCTGCTCAAAGGATCTGAGTGTCGACGAACTGTCCAAATGGGCGAAGATCAAGGGCATTGGGGTGCTTGGGACCGGCGACTTCACTCATCCGCTTTGGCTTGAAGAGCTCAAGGACGGCTTGCGGGATACCGGCACCAGCCTATATGAGGCCGCCAACGGCGTGCGATTCATCCTGAGCTCGGAGGTGAACACGCTCTTTTACAAAGGCGGCAGAGCGCATCAGATCCACCACGTGCTCTTGGCGCCAAGCATTGCCTCGGTTGAGCGGATCAATCAGGAGCTGGAAGCGTTCGGCAGTCTGAGCATTGACGGTCGGCCGACGCTGCGGATGGAGGCCTGGCGCCTCGCGGAGGTCGTGCTGGGCGTTGAGCCGCGCTGCTTGGTGATTCCAGCGCATGCCTGGACGCCGTGGTTTGCTATTTTCGGCTCGACGTCAGGATTTGACGCCGTCGAAGAATGCTTCGAACACCAAGCCAAGAACATCTTCGCCTTGGAGACCGGCTTATCGTCCGACCCGGCCATGAACTGGCGCTTAAGCGCGCTGGACCGCTACACGCTCCTCTCGAACTCCGACTCGCACTCGGCTCGAAAGATCGGCCGCGAAGCCAATGTGTTTGACTGCGAGATCGGCTACGACGCCATCGCGCAGGCCATCAGAACCAAAGACCGAACCAAACTGCTCTCGACGATCGAATTTTTTCCTGAGGAAGGGAAGTACCATTATGACGGACACCGGAACTGCAAGGTCCGCTGGGCGCCGCAGGAGAGCCGGCGGCATGGGCTGCGCTGTTCCGTCTGCGGGCGCCGAGTGACCGTCGGGGTGATGCATCGCGTGGACGTGCTTGCAGACCGAGCCCCCGGAATCACGCCCCCCAACGCTATTCCCTATCAGTGCCTGGTGCCTCTTGAAGAGATTATCGCCGAAGCGCTGGGCGTTGGGGTGGGGACTCAGGCGGTTGAGCGCGCATACCGAAGCCTGATTCATCACTGCGGCACCGAGTTTGGCGTGCTGCTTGAGGCCTCAGAAGAGCTCTTGCGGAAGGCCACTGCAGTGTCGAAAATTGTTGAGGGGATTCTGCATGTGCGCCAAGGTGACGTGGCGATGGAGCCCGGCTACGACGGCGAGTACGGTAAAGTGCACATCTTTGCCGAAGCCGGCACAGTTACCCCAACCGGTGAGCAGCAACTGACCTTATTTTAAGGAAGAGAGATGCCCCGCTCTTCATTGAAAACTCAATTTTTTGAAGAGTTCGCGTGGTGGAAAGTATTCCTCATATGTTCATGGGACCCTAGCGAGTATCTCTGGCCAAAAGCGATTTAAAGAGCACCCGCCCCCGATGCTATTCGGACAGCTCTACATTGACTCTATAGAGTTATGATGTTATAATGTTATTGGAGGTGATGACATGATGAAACGGGCGCAAATTTATCTCCAGGAGAGCGAATATGAAGACCTGCGAGCAGAGGCGTTTAGACGGCGCGCTTCAATTTCAGCGATCATACGGCGCGCGCTCACGCAAACCCATATTCTCAAGGAGCCTCGAAAGCGCTCCTGGGAGGGACTCGATGCGCTTGTCGGGATGATTCACGATAAGCCGGATGTGTCCGTTCGGCATGACGACTATCTTTGGGGTGACGCTGAATGAAAGTGTTCATCGACACGAGCGCCTTCTACGCGCTGATCTCCGACACGGATGCGAAACATCAGGTTGCCGTCTCAATCCATGAACGGTTGAAACAGGACGCGACAGAGCTCCTGACCACGAATTACGTGCTCTTAGAATGCGTGAGCCTCCTGCAGCGTCGGTATGGATTCTCGGAAGCTGCACGGTTTGGAGATCTTGTGGAGCACGAGGTGCGGGTGGTGTGGCTTGAGCAGGCGCAACATCAGCGCGCGTGGGAGGACTGGAAACAGCGAGGGGCTAGGAGCGTCAGCCTTGTGGATTGCTCGTGTTTCGTGGTGATGCGAGAGCTTGCGATTCGCCAAGCCTTTGCGTTCGATGAACACTTTAGGACGGCGGGCTTTCAACTGCTGGCTACACCTCCACGACCAGGTATGGCTGCGGAGCGGAGGGGACGTTACCGCACAACATCTCATGCCAAAACGGACTGACATTAAGAAAATCCTCATCATCGGATCCGGGCCGATTGTGATCTCGCAGGCCTGCGAGTTCGACTATTCCGGCACCCAAGCCTGCAAAGCCCTCAGAGAAGAGGGCTTTTTTATTATCTTGGTGAACTCCAACCCTGCGACGATCATGACCGATCCGGACGTGGCTGATCGGACCTACATTGAGCCGATCACCCCTGAGATGGTCGAGAAGATCATCGAAGCCGAGCGGCCCGACGCGCTCTTGCCCACACTCGGCGGCCAGACCGCGCTCAATGTCACCGTGCAGCTGGCCGAGCGTGGGACGCTAGAGCGCTTCAAGGTCGAGCTCATCGGCGCGAACATCGAGGCCATCAAGCGAGCCGAAGACCGCGAGCAGTTTAAGCACACGATGGAAGCCATCGGGCTGGAGATTCCCCGGGCGGGTTACGCCAAGCACTTTGAGCAGGCGCTGGTCATTGTCGAAACGATCGGGTTTCCTTGCGTGATTCGCCCGAGTTTTACGCTCGGCGGCACCGGCGGAGGCGTGGCGTATAACTCGCAGGAGTTTGAGCGGATCGTCAAGTTAGGGCTCGCGCTGTCCATGATCGGCGAAGTCTCCGTCGAGGAGTCGGTCATCGGCTGGAAAGAGTTTGAGCTGGAGGTCATGCGCGACCGCGTGGACAACGTCGTCATCGTCTGCTCCATTGAAAATCTCGATCCGATGGGGGTGCATACGGGCGATTCGATCACGGTCGCTCCGGCGCAGACCCTGACGGACCGCGAATACCAAGAGATGCGCGATGCGGCCATCAAGATCATCCGCGCCATCGGTGTTGAGACCGGCGGCTCGAACATCCAATTCGCGGTGCATCCGGATTCCGGGCGGCTCCTGGTGATTGAGATGAATCCGCGCGTCTCTCGCTCCTCCGCACTAGCATCGAAAGCGACCGGATTTCCGATCGCCAAGATCGCAGCCAAGCTGGCCATCGGCTATACGCTCGATGAGCTGGCCAACGACATCACCAAGCAAACACCGGCCAGCTTTGAGCCGACCCTCGACTACGTCGTGGTCAAGATTCCCCGGTTTGCGTTTGAGAAATTTCCAGGCGCCGACCCCACACTAACCATTCAGATGAAGTCCGTTGGCGAAACAATGGCGATCGGCCGCACCTTCATCGAAGCGCTGCAGAAGGGGCTGCGAGGACTCGAGATCAAAAAAGATGGGTGGGACTCCGACAGCACCACGCCGCCGGATGTACTCACACAGCGGCTCGCGATCCCCACCGCTGAGCGCATCTTTTATCTCAAAGAAGCGCTGACCGTCGGCATGTCGCTTGATGAGATCTATCAACTGACGAAGATCGACAAGTGGTTTTTGCGGCACCTCTACACGCTGGTGGCTGAAGAAGAGGCGCTAAAGGCTTCTCGCGAGCAGATGCGAGCCTGTCTTGATGGCGCAGTGGGCTCCGACGCTCAGCTCCGGGGAGCGGAAGTGTTGCGCCGAGCCAAGCAACATGGATTTAGTGACCGACAACTCGCCAAGCTCTGGGGTGCTGATGAGGCAACGATCCGCGCCTCGCGGGATCGTTGGACTATTCGTCCCACATACTATCTCGTCGACACCTGTGCAGCCGAATTCGAAGCGGAAACGCCATATTACTACTCCACCTACGAACAACCAAGTCTCTCGGTTGCTTCAGGCTTCAAGCTCCAGGCGGCAGAAGTTTCGTTACCTGCAGCCTGCAGCCTGCAGCCTGCCGCTGGGAAGCGGAAGGTCATGATCCTTGGCGGTGGCCCTAACCGCATCGGCCAGGGCATCGAGTTTGATTACTGCTGCGTGCACGCGGCCTTTGCGCTGCGCGAGATGGGCGTCGAGGTGATCATGGTGAACTCGAACCCAGAAACCGTCTCGACCGACTACGACACCTCGGACAAGTTGTATTTTGAGCCGGTGACGCTGGAAGACGTCTTGAATATCGTTCAGCGCGAGCAGCCTGACGGGGTCATCGTGCAGTTCGGAGGGCAGACCCCGTTGAATCTGGTGGCGGGGCTTGCCAAGGCCGGCGTGCCGATTCTCGGCACGAGTCCCGAGACCATCGATGTGGCGGAGGACCGCGAAAAATTCAAGCGATTGCTCGATGAGCTAGCACTGCGCCAACCCACCAGCGGCACGGCCTTGACACTCGATGAGGCGTTGCTGACGGCGCACTCGGTCGGCTATCCCTGCCTGGTGCGGCCGTCGTACGTCTTGGGCGGACGCGCCATGGAGATCGTGTATGACGATGAGCAGCTCAAGCGATTCGCCCAATACGCCCTCGAGGTATCGCCCGGCTTTCCGGTGCTGATCGATAAGTTTCTTGAAGAGGCCATCGAGGTGGACGTCGACCTGGTGGGAGACGGCCAGGCCTATGTCGTGGGCGGAATCCTGGAGCATATCGAAGAAGCCGGCGTGCACTCCGGAGACAGCGCGATGGTGCTCCCGCCTCACACCCTGACCGATGAGACGGTGGCCGAAGTGCGCGCCACTGCCGTCAAGCTGGCAAAGGCGCTGCGCGTGGTGGGCCTGATGAATGTGCAGCTTGCGATCAAGGATGATATCGTGTTTGTGTTGGAGGTCAACCCGCGCGCCTCTCGCACCATTCCGTTCATTTCCAAGGCGATCGGTGTGCCCTTGGCCAAGTTGGCCACGCGAGCCATGATGGGGGTGTCGTTAGGCGAACAGCGCTTCACGGAGGAGATCACCCCGCCGTTTTTGTCGGTGAAGGAGTCGGTCTTTCCGTTCTCCCGGTTTTCCGGCGTCGACATTATCCTCGGTCCTGAGATGCGCTCGACCGGGGAAGTGATGGGAATTGATGAGGACTTCGGGCGCGCCTTTGTGAAGTCGCAGCTGGCGGCCGGCCAGCGGCTGCCGCGCAGCGGCACGGTGTTTATCAGTGTGAAGAATCGCGATAAGCGTTCGGTAGTGCTGGTAGCTGAGCGGCTCGAAGAGCTCGGATTTACCCTGGTGGCGACCCAGGGCACCGCCAAGGCGCTGCAGCGCTACGGCGTGCACGCCTCACCGGTAAAGAAAATTCACGAAGGTCGGCCAAATGTGCTGGATTTGCTCAAGAGCGGACAGATTCAACTGGTCATCAACACGCCGTCCGGGCGGCTGCCTCGTGCGGATGAGGTGCAAATCCGCTCGGCGACGGCGACGCTGGGGATTCCCTGCGTGACGACGATGGCCGGCGCCCAGGCATCGGTTAACGGCATGGCGGCACTGTTAAAACGGCACATCAGCGTCAAGCCCATTCAAGAGTATCATGAGCTGTTACGGCGATGAGCCAAGATAAGCGCAAGTTCTACCGTACCCATCAGCCGATCAGTGCGCAGTACCGGGTGACCGGCGATTTCACCGCAGGCTGGCACAATGTGCGCACGATGAATTTCAGCGCCGGTGGCGTGCGCTTCAAAAGTGCAGCACCACTCGAGATCGGGGTCCTGCTCGATTTTCACGTCGAGGTTCCCGGCCTTAAAGAGCCATTGAATGTGAAAGGACGCGTCGTGTGGAGCCAGGTGCAAGCGGCCGGCGTGACGGAAAACGGCGTGGAGTTTCTGGATGTGGGGCCGGATCAGCAGTTTCAGCTCGATGCGCTGGTCCAGTTCTTCAAGAAAAGTGGATCGTAATGCCTGACGTAGGCGTCAGGATCGGCACGCTTCCCCTCCCCAATCCTGTCCTGGCAGCAGCGGGAACGTACGGCTACGGACTGGAGTTTGCCCGGGCCGCGCCACTGGATCAACTCGGCGGCCTGATCACCAAAACCCTCACTCGCCAACCGCGCGAGGGCCATCCTCCTCCGCGATTGGTTGAGACGCCTTCCGGGATGCTCAATGCCGTCGGTCTGCAAAACATCGGGCTCGAGGCGTTTCTTCAGGAGAAGCTCCCAGCCTTGCGCATGCTTCACATGCCGCTTATCGTCAGCATCCTCGGAGAAGACGACGAGGATGTTGCGGTAATGGCGCAGCAACTTGATCAAGCCAAGGGGGTGGCGGCCATTGAACTCAATCTCTCCTGTCCAAATATCAAAGATCGCTCCAGGCTCCAAGCTCCAAGCTCCAAGCAGTCTGAGCTGCAGCCTGCAGCTTGCAGCCTGCAGCTTCGAATGGTCGCACAGGATCCTGAGGCGACAGAGGCCATCGTACGGGTCGCCCGACAACGCACCCGCAAGCCGCTCATTGCCAAGCTCAGTCCTGATGTGACGGATTTGGCTCCCATCATTCAGGCGGCTGAGCAGGCAGGCGCCGATGCTCTGACAATTACCAACACCTTCACCGGGATGAGTCTTGATCCGCACACGCGCCGCTCGCGACTTGGCGCGCTCACCGGAGGCCTGAGCGGGCCGGCCATTCGACCCCTCGCCGTGTATCGCGTGTGGTATACTGCACAACTTACGCATCTGCCTATTATCGGGCTGGGGGGAATCAGACGAGCAGAGGATGCGGTGGAGTTTTTCTTGGCCGGAGCGAGCGCCATTGCGGTGGGCACGGCCAATTTTGCCGATCCACGCGCGCCGATGCGTATTCTGCGCGGCCTGCTGGGATATCTGAAACGCGAAGGGCTCTCCTCGATCGATCAGCTTCGGGGAGCGCTTCGCCAGTCATGAGCGCGCGCGAGCGCTTGATTGTCGCGCTGGATGCCCAGGAGCTGCGCGAGGCACTTACCCTAGCTCGTCGGCTGCGCGGAGTGGTTCAAACGGTGAAGGTTGGCAGCATCCTCTTTACCGCGTGCGGGCCGGAAGCGATTCGTCGACTGCAAGCGCTCGGATTTGACATCATGCTTGATTTGAAATTTCATGACATTCCCTCGACGGTCGAGCGGAGCTGCCGCGCGGCGGCCGGCCATCGCGTTCGGCTGCTGACGGTGCATGCCACTGGAGAGCCCGCCATGCTTGAGGCGGCCCTTCGCGGCGTGCGGGCGGGCGCAAAACACAGGCACGTGCGGGTTCCGCTGGTGCTTGGGGTGACGGTGCTGACGAGCATGGAGAGCGCCTCGTCGGTGCGCTCACGCGTCCTCGGGCTGGCCCAACGCGCAGTACAGGCCGGCTGCGACGGCGTCGTCGCTTCCGCGCATGAGACCGCGGCACTCAGCCGACGCTTCGGGCGCCGTCTGCGCATTGCGTGCCCAGGGATTCGACCGCACGACCGTCAAGACGATCAGCGTCGGGTGGCGACCCCGGAGGCGGCCATTGCCGCCGGCGCCCATTGGCTGATTGTCGGCCGTCCGATTACCGAGGCGCGCGACAGA
>CAYNXT010000048.1:2746-11864 GCA_964401235.1 uncultured Planctomycetales bacterium | reverse complement strand
ACGCCTGAGCACGTCGAGACGGTCATCCACCGGGCCAAGGCATGGGGGTTTGGGACTGGCGCAAGGATGATGAAACTACGCTGTTTTCATGCCTGGGCGCGGATAGAGGCAATGCACCCGCTTGAAGGGGGTCTGTTTCGGCTCAAGTTCCGGAAGGACCGCCGCTCCGGCATGCCGTGGGAGCCACCCCTGGTTTTTTATGGCCGCTATGGCTGGGACATCGTGCGCAAGCACACACAGTTCTTCGTCTTGGTCCTGAGCTACGTGCGCGCGCTATGGCGTGTTCAGATCGGCCTGTCTGCGGCCGGAATCTCGGATGTGGCGATGCGGCCGCTCGGCCATGGCGACGTGGAAGCCCTCGCCCTCTCCGGCGCACCCACCGCATCTCCCGTCGCAGCGTATTGAATTATGTATTCGTATCGAATACACTATATGTATGTCAAGAACAGTGCTTACGACCATTCGAATGACGAAGCAGGAGGCTAGCGCGGTCAAGGCCTACCTGCGCCACAACCCTTGGTTTGACTCGATTTCAAGCTTAGGGCGGGTGGCGACGCTGGAATTCATCCGGAGGAAGACCGCGCTACCACTTCAGCCTGTATCGCGCGGCACGCCATCCGAGCGTCTGGCCTTCTTGTGGGATTATGAGTTGACCGAATTCCAGGTGCAGGAGACGCTTCGACACGCGCCGTTTGATGAGCGCAAGTGGCTGATCGCGCGTATCCTGGAGCGCCTGGGCCCGCCCGAGGTCTTTCGCTATCTCTCGCTTGAGGAGATTGCACAGGCGTTGCCGGCGCTGCGGCTGGATCCGAAGATCGCGCGCCATTGGCAGGAGGCCGTCGCGCTATGGACCGCACCGCCACAGACATCTTAAGCCTGCTGCAGCGGCAGGTGCTTGATGCCGTCTTCGAAGAAGAGGTGTTTCAACGCGCCTTTTATCTGACCGGCGGCACAGCCTTGGCCGCCTTTTATTTGTCCCATCGGTACTCGGATGATCTGGACTTCTTCACCAACGAGCCCGACGTGGCGTGGCTGTGGCCGACGCTGCAGCAGCTCCAGACGCGCCTGCCCTTCACGGTAGATTCGCGCACGCCCCGGTTTATCCGCGTGCGATTTGCAGAAGAGTTGCGGGTTGATTTTGTGCACGATGTCTCGTTTCGTCTGGGCATTCCGGTTCAGCATAGCGCGTGGCGGATCGATACGCTCGAGAATATCGCGGTGAACAAAGTGACCGCGATCCAGGGACGATTGGATGTGAAGGATTACATCGATCTCTATCTCTTGCTCAAGGACAAGCCCGAGCGGATCTTCACCTGGCTCAAGTACGCGAATCAAAAAGACGCCTCCATTGATCCGTTTGTGTGGTCCCGAGTCATCGGGGATGTGGACACGTTTCGCATGCTCCCTCGCATGATCGTCCCGCTGGATCTGAAGGAGTTGCACGCCTTCTATCGGCAGCTACGGCAGCGCATCTTGCGCTCGCTCAAGCCGCACACGTCATAGGGGACCGCCACTCCGACTATCGGTGGCTGTCCCCGAATTGTCCGTCCGGCGTGCGCGCGTTTCCTCCTCCCTTGATGAGCCAAATGGCTCTTGTTGGTTTCAATAAACCATTTTACAATGAAAGAGCATCTTTCAGGGAGATGGAGAAGATGAAGCGATACGTCATCGGTATGCTGCTGTGCGGAATGGCCGTGGAAGCGATGGGGGAGACGATGCCGCAGGCGAAGACCATCAAGATTTACGACGTAGAAACCGGGCAAGTCCAAGAGGTGGAGCCGGTGGTGAAGTCGGATGCTGAATGGAAAGAGCTCCTCAGCCCTGACCCGTATGACATCATGCGCCGCACCGGGACGGAGCGGGCGTTTAGCAAGCAGTGCGCGATTCCAACCTCCGGCAAGGGGTTTTATGAGTGCGCGGCGTGCGGAACCGACCTGTTTGCCTATGGCAAGAAGTTTGAATCCGGTACCGGCTGGCCGAGCTTTTTTGATCCGGTCTCGCCCCTGAACATTCATCTGGAAGAGGATCACAAGTTCGGGGTGCGCCGGGTTGAGGTCGTCTGCGCCCGCTGCGGCTCGCACCTAGGGCATGTGTTCGACGATGGCCCTCCCCCCACCGGCAAGCGCTACTGCATCAACACCGTGGCCTTGCGGTTGAAGACCCAGTAAGCCTGGCGCGCATGAAACAGACCACTAGCTCATTGTGGAAGCGTCTTGATCGTTGGATGATTCACCTCATGCAGGCGTATGGGATTCCTGCGCTGCGCCTGGCCCTGGGGATTGTGTTTATCTGGTTCGGCGCGCTGAAGGTCATGGGCAAGAGCCCGGTCGGAGATCTTGTCGCACGGACGGTGTACTGGGTGTCTCCTGAATGGTTCGTCCCCTTTCTTGGCGTCTGGGAGGTCTTGATCGGTTTCGGACTGCTCTTCGCCATCGCCCTTCGGCTCACGCTGTTTCTCTTTTGGTTGCAGCTAGCCGGCACATTCCTCGTCTTAATGCTGCGTCCGGACATCGCCTTCCAGCATGGCAATCCGCTGTTGCTGACGACTGAGGGAGAGTTTGTCATCAAGAACCTGGTGCTGATCGCAGGAGGGGTAGCGGTCGGCGGCACGGTGAGGAACCCGTCCCGCTAATCCTCGCGAATTCCTAAGGAGAGTGTTCATCGCACACATTGCCTATTTTTCCATGGAGCTTGCCCTCCGCTCGGACTTGCCCACCTACAGCGGCGGGCTCGGGGTGCTGGCCGGAGACACCATTCGCTCCATTGCCGATTTGAAAATTCCGGCGGTGGCGGTCAGTCTCCTCTATCGGAAAGGATATTTTCATCAGCGGCTCGATGCCCAGGGCGTGCAGCGGGAGGAGCCTGCGGTCTGGGCGGTTGAACAGGCGTTGAAGGAAGAGTCGCCACGGGTGAGCGTGACCATCGAGGGTCGTCCGGTGGCCTTGCGCGCCTGGCGCTATGACGTGCCCGGTATTCACGGGGTCGCCGTGCCTGTATATCTCTTGGACGCCGAGCTTTCTGAGAACGCCGAACCTGACCGCGCGCTGACGCATACGCTCTACGGTGGAGATCCGCGCTACCGCTTGTGTCAGGAGGTGATCTTGGGCATCGGCGGGGTACGGATGTTACGGGCGTTGGGCTACGAGCACATTAATCGCTTTCATCTGAATGAAGGGCACGCAAGCCTGCTGACACTGGAGCTGCTCGATGAGCAGGCCAAGCAGGCAGGACGAGAGAGCTTCACGGATGAAGATGTGGAAGCCGTGCGGCAGCAGTGCGTCTTCACGACCCACACGCCGGTGCCGGCCGGCCATGATAAGTTTCCGATGGAACTGGTGACACAGCTGCTGGGTTCCCGCAAGGAGTTTCAGACCAGGGCGGAGCTCTTTTGCTGCGATGGGTTGCTCAACATGACCTACCTGGCGTTGAACCTGAGCCACTACGTCAACGGGGTGGCGAAAAAGCACGGTGCAGTGTCTCAGGAGATGTTCGCCAACTATCACATCGAAGCCATCACCAATGGGATTCACGCGGCGACGTGGGCGGCCGAGCCGTTTCAGGCATTGTTTGACCGCTATATCTCAGGGTGGAAAGAGGACAACTTCAGCCTGCGCCACGCTCTGATGATTCCTCCGGCGGAAATCTGGGACGCGCATCTCCATGCCAAGCAGCGGCTGATCGAAGAGGTCAATCGCCGCACAAATGCCGGGATGCAGGCGGAGACGCTCACCCTGGGATTTGCCCGGCGCGCGACGCCCTACAAGCGGGCGGATCTATTATTTCGCGACCTCAAACGCCTGAAGTCCATCACGGGCAAAGGTGGGGTGCTGCAAATCATCTACGCCGGCAAGGCCCATCCGCAGGATGAGGAAGGCAAGAAGCTGATTCAGCGCATCTTCGAGGCGAAGGGCGCCGTAGCACCTCATCTGAAGGTGGCCTATCTGGAAGACTATGATATGACACTGGGCCAGCTGCTTACCTCAGGCGTGGATGTGTGGCTCAATACGCCTCAGCCGCCGCTGGAGGCTTCAGGCACCAGTGGGATGAAGGCGGCACTCAACGGGGTGCCCTCATTGAGTGTGCTGGATGGCTGGTGGATTGAAGGGTGTATTGAAAACGTGACCGGTTGGGCGATTGATGGCTCGACGTCCGACGTGCCAGGCCCGCGGGATGACGCCAAAGACGCCGAAGCCCTGTATGAGAAACTCAAAGCGGTCATCGCGCTCTTCTACAATCATCGCCACCAGTTTATTGACATCATGCGTCATGCCATCGCGCTCAATGGCTCGTTTTTCAATACCCAGCGCATGGTGCGGGAATACGTCGTCGACGCTTATTTCCTCTCATGAAGCGTGCGGTTCTGTTTGGGATGCTGCTCTTGGGCGCGGGAGTGGCCACTGCTGCGGAGGGTCGAATGGAAACAGCCACGTTTGCGGGGGGATGCTTTTGGTGCATGGAGCCGCCGTTTGAAAAACTCGATGGCGTCATCTCGGTGATCGCAGGCTACACCGGTGGCACCGTGGAGAATCCGACGTACGAGCAGGTGTCCTCCGGGAAGACCGGCCATGCCGAGGCGGTGCTGGTGGAGTACGATTCCTCCAAGGTCCGTTATGAGAAACTGCTCGAGGCGTTTTGGATGAATGTGGATCCCACGACCCCCAACGCGCAATTTGCCGATAAGGGCAGCCAGTACCGCACCGCCATTTTCTACCATACTGAAGAGCAGCAACGGTTGGCCGAAGCCTCCAAGCGGCAGCTTGAGCAGTCCGGAAAATTCACTAAGCCAATCGTCACCGAGATCGTGCCGGCCTCGGCGTTCTACTCCGCCGAGGAGTACCATCAGGACTACTACAAGAAGAACGCTATCCACTATAAACTGTATCGCGCCGGCTCAGGCCGTGAAGGATTTTTAAAGCGGCTCTGGGGCGAGAAGGCTCAGTGACGCGGCTGGCCATGGGCGGCGCCCCATTGACGGTGCCATTCGAAGTGCGCGACTACGAGTGCGATCTACAGGGCATCGTGAACAATGCGGTGTACCAGCACTATCTTGAGCACGCGCGGCATCTCTTCTTGAAAGCGAAGGGATTCAATTTCGCCGCGTTGAGTCGCCAAGGGATTCATCTCGTCGTCGTGCGAGCCGAAATCGACTACAAGGCTCCGCTGACCAGCGGTGAGGCGTTTACCGTCGACTCGAAACTGGAGCGGCTCTCACCGGTTCGGTTCGTCTTCCTCCAAACGATCCGGCGCACGCTAGACCAGAAACTGATCCTCCAAGCCAACATCGTCTGTGCCGCCATGAATCGACACGGCAAGCCCATCTTTCCCAAGGCGGTTGAAACGCTGTTCCACTGATCGGTATAATAGAGGGCGCGATGCCATACCGCCTCGTGGTTGCCACCGGATTGCTCCTCTTCGTCTGTGGCGCCTCTGCCGCAGCGGACACCGTGCGCCTGAAAAACGGCCGCACGGTGGAAGGGCAGGTCGTCAGAACCGATGAATCATCGGTGGTCGTAGTGGTCAAGGGCCAGCCGGAATTTTTTGCTCCTACCGAGGTCGAGTCCATTCACTACAGCAGCATGCGGATTGTGGCTCCTCGAGCCGGTCCCTCTGGAGTGGGATCGGGAAGCGCTTCCGTGGGGTTCGATTCGTCCATGCTCGATGAGCTCAAACGGCGTGCTGCGGTTCTGCCGCACGCGTTTACACAGCTGCAATCCGCGCAGGCCAAGTGGCATCGGGGTGTGCGCTTGGCCGCGCTGAAAGAGGCGCGGGATGCCGTGCAGTCGCTGCTGCCGCTTCATGGCGGGGCGATTCGTCTTCTGAGCGTCTTGGCGGATTTGTGCCTCGTTTTTCTGGTGCGCCTGCCGCTCTTGTGGATGATCCTGTGGATGCTGAGCGCCCAGCCAGACCTGGCTCGAGTGGCCAAGTGGGTCTTCTTGGCCTATGCGATGAAGCTGCTCTTGTTGGTCGCGCTCATGCTCTCGTGCGATTATGCCGGAACCACAGGGCTGGTGATGGCCGGTATCGCCACCCTGAGTGCGGGGGGCGGCATGCTGCTGCTGGCGGTACGTACGCTGGATATTGGCGTCGGCCGAGCAGCGGTTGCGCTCACACTAGCTGCCGTGCTCAACGTGGCGCTGGATGTGCTGTTGGTCAACAGCATTGCCACCTCGATTATCCCCCGCTGAGTGACGGCGTCGAGGCTGTGCTGGCGCGCGCCAGGGCAGCCGGCGTGCGCCACTGCGTGAGCATCGGCACGACGTGCAGGCCAGTCAGGCCAACGTCGCCTTAGCACAGCGCTATCCCATGGTGAGCGCGGCGATCGGAGAAGTGGGGCTGGATTATTACCGGCAGCACGCGACGAAGGAGCATCAGGAACGGGCGTTTCGCGGCTTCATCGCGATCGCGCGGCGGCACCAACTGCCCCTGCTCATCCATTGCCGAGAGGCCTATGAGCCGCTGCTGGCGATGCTTCACCAGGAGACCGACGCGCTCTTCCTGGCCCCGCAGCCAGTGCGGGGGCGGCCGCATGAACCAGCCTATGTCGCCCACACCGCCGAGTGTCTTGCGCAATTGCGTGGGACCACGATTGACGCCTTAGGGGATCTCACCAGCCGTAACGCTCGGCGCCTATTCAAGTTGTCTAAGGGTCCATCGAGCTAGTTCGATGCAACTCGCGGTATAGAAGCGATCCTATCTGTGGTATGCTGGAGCCCATATGAACATGAAGAGGGGTCAGGGATTTTACGCGGTCTGGCGAGGGCTTGCTCTTGGGGCACTCTTCGCTGGATGCGCGCACCAGCCGCAGACACGATCGCTGGCGTTTGCCGGCGGGCAGGTAGAATCCACACCGGAGGTGCTAGCCAGCGCGCAAGCCTGGGTGGTGTCCACTCCAAAGGGTGAAGAATCGCTTGATCTGCGCATCAGCAATCGCGGTTCGCGCCGTTTGGAGATGGGAGCGGTGGTCGACCGATTTACCGCGCTGACAAGACAAGGTGACTCCATCTCCTTGGAGTCGGCCGACTTCTTCGGATATCCCAATGCGTTGGCTGCAGGGGAAGAGGTGTCTGTGAAACTTAAACTCCCTGAGGAGCTGCCTGTCTATGAGCTCTCTCAACTCAACGCCACGATCGATCACGGAAGAACCGCCCTGACCCTGGTACCCATCGGTCCGCCGGTCTCGCGTCCTGGCCCACGCATCGCCCCCTCCGGCGCGCCTGATTTGCTCGGAGAGCAAGCGGCGTACGGAGCCGTACCCATTCGCGTGGAGTTTCAACAAGAGTTGGGTGCGGTGCTCGCCGCGACCATTTGGTGGGATGATACCCGCGAGCTGGTCACACTCACCAGCGGTCATGAGGAAAGCTTCGCACTCGTGCCTGGCCGTCACGAGCTGCACATGACCAGCGAGCTGGCCCAATTAGGCAAGACAGAAGGCCATGTGTCAATTGACGTGCCGCCCGATGAGCCGCTGCGGGTGACGATTGACGGGCGTCCCACCTTCTTCGGGACGGAGCTGCGGGTGCGGGTCTGGACGCACACCGCGCTGGTATCGGATCAACTCTTCCGGCCCGCCTCTCTTGCCCCTCACGCGCGCCGATACGCTATAATACGCATCGGAGTCTAACGCAGCGCAGCCGATGCCCAGAGCTCCCATCAAAGTGTTGCCGCCCCAGGATCTCTCGAGCCTCAATCGGCTGATGTTGCGCTTTAACATGGCCGCCAGCGCCATGGTGGTGTTTCCCATTCTGACCTGCGCCTATGTCTTGACGGTGCGCTTTTTTTCCATTGAGCTCCTCACGGGCCTTAACGGGCTCTATATCCTCCTCGCGCTGGTTATCGCCTTACTCGGTGTGCTAGCCGGCTATCGGCTGATCCGAGATATTGTGCGCCAGCTCGTCCAGACGAACCTGCAGCTTCAGCGGCTCTACAATCAGCAAGCGGCCTTTGTGAGCAATGTCGCGCATGAGTTTCGCTCACCACTCATGATTTTCAAGGGCGCGATGGACAACCTGGCTGATGGGTTGCACGGGCCCCTCACGGCCGACCAGTCGGAGCCAGTGTCCATGTGCCAACGCGAGGCCAAACGGCTGAGCCGCCTGATCGCCGACCTGCTAGATCTGGCCCGCATGGAAGCCGGCAAGCTGCAACTGCGCCAGGAAGAAATTCTGTTGCAGGATCTGGTTCGTTCGACCGCCCAATTGTTCAGCGGGCCGATGAAAGAACGGGGATTGCAATTGGTCGTCGATCTTCCGGCTGAGCCGGCGAAGGTCGTGGGAGACCGTGATCGGCTGCACCAGGTCTTCGTCAACCTGTTTTCCAATGCGGTCAAATACACCGATACGGGAGAGATCCGCGTGCGGCTCGTGCGCAATGGTGACCTCATTGAGGTGCATCTTGAAGACACGGGTCGCGGGATTGCTCCCGACGACCTGGATCGCGTCTTCGACAAGTTTGAGCGCGTGGGCGTGCAGACGGAGGAAGGGTCGGGGTTGGGATTGCCGATCGCGCGGGATATCATCCAGCTCCACCGAGGGCGGTTGTGGGCCGAGAGCCAACCCGGCCAAGGCAGCCAATTTGTCATTCAATTGCCGCTGAAAGCGAGTCCGGTCAATCCGGGGAATCTATCACTTCAGCAAGCTGGGAGAGGATGAACCATGCGAAACACTCGATGGGGTCTGATGGTTGGGGTATTTGTCGTGGGGGCAGCGACCCCGCTCTGCTGGGCTGACGCAAAGGCGGGGAAGCCGGCACCGGCCTTTACGCTGTCCGACACACAAGGCAAGACCCATGCGCTTGCTGATGAGGCAGGGAAGTTCGTGGTCCTTGAATGGTCGAATCATGAATGCCCGTTTGTGCGCAAGCATTATGGAAGCGAAAACATGCAACAGTTGCAAGCCGCCTACACCTCAAAAGGGGTGACTTGGTGGACGATCCTTTCCTCTGCGCCAGGCAAGCAAGGCCATGTGACTCCGGAGCAAGCCAACCAACTGACAGCGGATCGTGAGGCACGACCGAGCGCTGTGTTGCTGGATAGGGATGGAACAGTCGGTCGGCCATATGGCGCCAAAACCACACCGCACATGTTTGTGATCGATCCTCAAGGTATCCTGATCTATGCAGG
>CAYNXT010000048.1:0-2736 GCA_964401235.1 uncultured Planctomycetales bacterium | reverse complement strand
TGATAGCATCCCCTCACCGGATCCTGCGGATGTGACCAAGGCCACCAACTATGTTCAACAAACACTCGATGCAGCCATGGCGGGCCAACCAGTGCCGGTTGCCACTACCCAGTCGTATGGCTGCTCGGTGAAATATTAGCGTCATGTTGAAACAACTCTTTACACCACAGATGACACAGAAGCCCACAGAAGCCCAGAGTATGTCGTCGAAGAGGTGTTCTGTGTCTCTGTGGAGTTCTGTGATTCTGTGGTGTTAGTCATGCTACAGTCAGCGATCTCACAGTTGCACAATCAATTAGACGAGACGATTCGCGCCATCAGAGCTCGTACGACTCTTCGGCCAAAAGTGGGTCTCATCGTCGGATCAGGGCTTGGCGGGCTCACGAAGGCGCTTGAGGTCGATGCCGAGATCCTCTATGACGATTTGCCCCACATGCCCCGCGCGAGCGCTCCGGGCCATGAAGGTAAGCTCATCCTCGGCACATTGGCCGGCCAAGCGGTCGCGGTGCTGGCCGGGCGCTTCCACTATTATGAGGGCCACAATTCGACACAGATCGGCTATCCAGTCTGGCTGATCCGCGCATTGGGCGCGGAACTCGTGGTGCTGACCAGCATTGTTGGCAGTATGAACCCGACGATGCCGCCCGGGTCCTTAGTCCTCCTCGAGGATCATATCAACCTCATGGGGGTCAACCCTCTCTTGGGTCCGAACGATGAGACGGTTGGTCCGCGCTTTCCTGATATGTCAGCCCCCTATGATGTGCCGCTGCGCGCCCTGGCAAAGCAGGTGGCGGCAGAGCAGCGCGTTGCTTTGCACGATGGGGTCTATGTTGCCGTGCTGGGGCCCAACTTAGAGACGCGCGCCGAGTATCGGATGTTGCGACAGATCGGGGCTGACGTGGTCGGTATGTCGATGGTGCCGGAGGTGCTGGTTGCCCGCCATAGCGGACTACGTGTGTTAGCGGTGACGGTGGTGTCGGATGCGTGCATTCCTGAGCAGCTTAAACCTGCCACGGTGGAAGAGCTCCTGCGGGTTGCGGCCGAAACGGAGCCCCCTCTGACCAAACTCTTGCACGGGGTCATTGCTCGCCTCTCTTGAGAGAAAAATCTTGTATCGGCAGCCGGCTCGGAGCGTATAATGGGGGCAACAGGGAGGGGTCGATGACGTTTGGAGGAGGTCAGGGTGGTGGCGGAGGCTTCGGAGGCCGACCGCGAGAAATGCATAAAGCCACGTGTTCAGACTGTGGCAAAGAGTGTGAAGTACCTTTTAAACCCAGCGGAGACCGTCCGGTCTACTGCCGGGACTGTTTCTCAAAGCGCAAAGGTACGGGCCGGTAAGCAAAACTTGTCTCTGGAGCGTAACCACGCTGCCTCTGTCATTGGCGCGTCCCATGGCAGAGGCAGTTTGCTTTTGTTAGATGGCTATCTGGCAGGCGATTCTCCTAGGCGCGATTGAGGGGATGACCGAGTTTCTTCCCGTTTCATCGACCGGACATCTGCTTCTTGCCTCTCACGCGCTCCAGCTTCATGGTGAACCACTCAAGAGTTTTGAGGTGGTCATTCAGGCCGGGGCGCTGGTGGCTGTTGCCAGTCTCTATCGAGCTCGCATTGGGGCTATGGGGCGTCATCTCCTTCGTAATCTCCTGCTGAGTTTTTTCCCGGCCGCTGTGGTCGGGGTACTCACCCATCGAATCATCAAGCAGCATCTCTTTGAAACCTGGCCAGTCGTCGCAGCGCTTGCCCTGGGTGGCCTGCTGATGATCGGTCTGGATCGATGGTTGGCGCGCCGAGTAGCGCCTCCGGTGCGCTCGCTTGAGTCGCTCACCAGTCGGGAAGCGCTTATGATCGGCTTGGCACAGTGTGTCTCGTTATGGCCTGGTATGTCGCGCGCCATGGTCACGCTGGTGGCGGGCTTATTCGTTGGGCTGCCTGCGACGGCGGCTGCGGAGTACAGTTTTCTTCTCGCGCTGCCCACCCTCGGCGCCGCAACACTCTTTGACGCCGCGCAGGGCGCTCAAGGATTGGGCGAAGAAGTCGGGTGGGGAGCGGTGGCGTGCGGCTTTGTGACGGCCGCAGTGGTGGCCACGCTTGTCATGCGCGCGTTTGTGCAGTATCTTACCCGTCGGGGGCTTTCCCCGTTCGGATGGTATCGACTTGGGCTGGCCGCGGCGGTCTGGGGGTGGATGAGATGGAGTTAAAGCGCTACATTCGAGACATTCAGGATTTTCCCACCAAAGGCATTCTCTTTCGCGACATTACTCCGCTGCTGCAAGACGGTGCGGCCTTCCACCACGCGATACAGCAGTTGGCAGCGCGTCATCATGGCCGGCGGCCCGATGCCGTGGTGGCCATTGAGTCACGAGGCCTGATCGTCGGCTCCGCCCTCGCCTATGAGCTCGGCGTCGGGGTCGTTCCGGTGCGCAAGAAAGGCAAACTGCCGCATAAAACCTATCGGGCGAGCTATACGCTGGAATACGGCCAAGACACCCTCGAGATCCATCAGGATAGTTTGAAGCGGGATGCGCGCGTGCTGCTCGTGGATGATCTGCTGGCCACCGGCGGCACGATGGAAGCGACGATCCAACTCATCCAGCAATGTGGCGGCCAGATCGTGGAATTGGCGTTTCTCATTGAATTGACCGGGCTCAAGGGACGCGATCGATTGGCCCCCCATCCGGTGATCTCGCTGATCCAATACTGAGATGGACGTCTCAATCGTACGATTCGCGTCCTGCC
>CAYNXT010000047.1:0-12034 GCA_964401235.1 uncultured Planctomycetales bacterium | reverse complement strand
AGCCAGCCGGGGACTACCGAAGGCCTGGAGTGAACGCGTTTGTGACGATCATGGAGGGGTGCGACAAGGCGTGCACGTACTGCATCGTGCCCAAGACGCGGGGGCAGGAGATTTCGCGCCCCGCCGATGACATCATTGCAGAGATCACTGCGCTGGTCAGCGCAGGCTATAAAGAGATCACGCTGTTGGGACAGAACGTGAACTCGTATGGCAAGCGGTTTCCAGATGGCTCAGGCTACAAGGGGCCGCTGGGGCGGCTGCGGCTGCTGGAAGCAACACCTGACCAACTGCTCGACTTTCCGCAACTGCTTCGACTCATAGATACTTCGATTGGCGACGGGTCCTGCGACCGAGGCCGGGTACCCACGAAGTGGGTGGCCGACGGGAGTGCCGTAAGCCGTGAGGCGAACGGCCCGCCTCCGGCGTCACCCGTCGCCGTACGGATACGTTTCACCACTAGCCATCCGTTTGATGCGACCGAGCGGCTCTTTACCACCCTCCGCGACTGCAAATCGGTCTGCGAATATCTGCATCTGCCGGTGCAGTCTGGCTCAAACCGCATTCTGCGCGCGATGCGTCGAGGCTACACCGCTGAGGCGTATCTGAAGAAAATCGAGCTGTTGCGAAGTCACGTGCCCGACATGAGCCTCTCAACCGATATCATCGTGGGCTTTCCAGGCGAAACCGAAGAAGATTTTCAGGCCACGGTGCACCTCATGCGCGAGGTGCGCTACGACAACGCCTATATTTTCAAGTACTCGCCTCGACCAGGCACCGATGCGGCTGCCCGCGAGGATGATGTGCCGCAGGAGGTGAAGGAGGATCGCAACCAGCGCCTCCTCGCCCTCCAGAACGAAATTGACGCTCCGCGCTACCAAGCGTTTGTGGGCCGAGAGGTTGAAATTTTAGTTGAAGAGAGGGGTAAATTTGAGAGACAATGGTTCGGTAGAACACGGGGCAACTACGGCGTGATCGTAGAAAGCCCTGATGACCTGCTCGGACACACGGTGCAGGCGCGCATCACCCGGGGTAGCGGACATACCTTATTCGGGGAGATCGTCGCGTGCAAAGAGTCTTTGCCTTAATTGGACCGACCGCGGTCGGCAAATCGGCCATCGCGGTGGAACTGGCTCAGTCGCTGGGGGCGGAAATCGTCTCGTGCGACTCGATGCAGGTCTACCGGCGCATGCCGGTCCTCTCGCAAGCTCCCACCCATGGCCAGCGCGTCCAAGTTCAGCACCATCTCATTGATTGTATTGAACCCTTCCAGACCTTCAGCGTCGGTGAATACCGCAAGACCGCTGGGCCCATTATCAACCAGGTCCTTGAGCGGGGCAAAAAAGTTCTCATTGTTGGGGGCACCGGGCTGTATTTGAAAGCCTTGACTGAAGGCCTCTGCGACGCCCCACCGGCGGATCTGCGGGTGCGCGAGCAGCTTTGGAGCGAATGCCAGGGGCACGGCAGTGTGACGCTCTACAACCGGCTGCAGGGGATTGATTCGGTGGCCGCCTCGCAGATTCATCCGAATGACGCGCGGCGCATTATTCGAGCACTGGAAGTCTATACCCTCACCGGCAGGCCCATCTCAAGCTGGTGGCGCTCGGCGAGTGCCGAGCTGTTGCACGGTCAGGTGACCGTCGTGGGGTTAAACCGCGAGCGCGATGACCTGTATCAACGCATCAACGATCGCGTGCTCCAGATGATTTACGAGGATGGGGTCATTAACGAGGTGCGTCAGCTCCTGAGGCTGCCGCTCTCGCGCACCGTGCGCCAGATTCACGGCCTGGCCGATATTGAACGCTACCTTTCCGGACGTGTCTTGCTCAAGGAGACCATTGAAATCTGGCAGCAGCGCGTGCGTAATTATGCCAAGCGCCAATTGACTTGGTTTCGGCAAACTCCGAATGTGGTGTGGGTGGATCTTCCGAGTGATGAACATCCTTGGGAAAGCTCGGCCCGCATCGCGGATCTGATCCGCACTCATCGCCCCCAGTCCTACGCCGTTAACGCCTAGACGATTTAAGCGCCGGGCGAGATTCTACCATGCCGACTGAACGCGCCATTCTTGTGTCCATTCAGCTCGATCCGCGTTTCTCCCGCGGCACGGCCCGCTGGTCACTGGAAGACGAAGCTCAAGAGCTTGAAGAACTCGCCATCTCCTCCGGCTGCCGGCTCGTGGGCACGATCAACGCCAAACGCCATCGTCCGGTGGCTGGCACGTTTCTGGGCGAAGGCAAGCTGGAGGAAATCTCAGGCACCGTCAGCGAGTCACAAGCCCAAGTGGTCGTGTTCAATCAAGAGCTCTCACCGGCCCAGCAGCGCAACATCGAAGAGGTCCTTCGGGTCAAAACGATTGATCGCACCCAACTCATTCTCGATATTTTCGCCCAGCGCGCCAAATCGCAGGAGGGCAAGATCCAAGTCGAGCTGGCCCAGCTGCGCTATCTGCTGCCGCGCCTGAGCGGCAAAGGCATTATGCTTTCGCGATTGGGTGGCGGCATCGGCACGCGAGGGCCTGGTGAGCAGAAGCTGGAAGTCGACCGAAGGCGCATCCGCGCGCGTATCAGCCGACTCTCACAAGAGCTTGAGAAACTCGGCCAGCGGCGCCAAGCCATGCGGTTTCGCCGACAGGAAGCCCAAGTGCCGGTGGCGGCCCTGGTAGGCTACACCAACGCAGGTAAGACGACCCTACTCAATCGCCTCACCGGTGCGCTAGCAACAACGAAAAATCAACTCTTCACGACATTGGACCCGCTCGCGCGGCGGCTGCGGCTGCCCAGTGGTGAGACGGTGATTCTGACGGACACCGTAGGGTTTCTGCACCATCTGCCGCATCATCTCATCGAGGCCTTCAAGGCTACACTGGAAGAAGCCCGTGATGCGGATGTGCTGCTGCATGTCGTTGACGCCAGCCATCCCCGCATGAACGACCACATCACCGCGGTGGATGAGGTGCTCACGCAGCTTGAACTGCAGACCAAACCACGATTGACCGTGTTCAACAAACGGGATCGGGTGGAAGATCCACAATCTCTTGAGGTGCTTGAGCGCGCGTATGAACCGGCGGTGGCCATCTCGGCCAAGAGCGGAGAAGGGTTGGACCAGCTGCAAGAGAGACTCGCGCGCCATTTAGCGCTCCTGTTGATTGAGCCAGTCTCCTTGCGAGTGCCGGCTGAGCGCTCGGATCTCTTAGCCCTGGTGTATCAGACTGGCCAAGTACTCAAACGTCGGGAGCTTGACGGCACCGTAGAGCTCAGTGCCAGGCTTCCGGCGAAGCTAAAGGCCTCGCTTTCCTCCTATCTTCTTTCTTGACAAGTCGCCATGTTTAGATTAGACTTTGAATTAGCACTCATTATAATAGAGTGCTAATAATGAGGTAGGTTATGAACGTAAGTGACTTTGAACAAAGGAGAAACAAGATCCTCGATACGATCATCGAGGCCTATGTTTCTACGGCGGCCCCGGTGGGCTCAGAGTTTGTCGCCCGCAAGCTGCGCTTAAACCTGAGCTCCGCGACTATCCGCCATATCATGAGCGAGCTGGAAGAGGCTGGATATGTCGAGCAGCCTCATACCTCAGCCGGCCGAGTGCCGACAGAGCGCGGCTACCGCTATTATGTGGATTCAGTGATGAATGCCCGTCACCTCAGTTCCGAGCAGTTACGCCACATGGAGGTTTCACTCGTGCGGGAGGAGATGGAGTTGGAACACTTGCTGGAGCGGGTCAGCACGCTGCTTGCCGAGTTGAGCCAACAGGCCGCGTTTGTGGTGGCTCCCACGGTCAAACAGAGTCGAGTCAAGCAGATCGAGCTGGTGCCGCTGAGTGTACGCAAAGTCTTGTGCGTACTTATTGCCAACGAAGAGATCATGGCCTCTCATGTGGTGGAGATCACCGAGCCGATGAGCCGTGATGAGGCGGTCTCGCTGGCTCGCTTCATCAATACGGAGCTGGTGGGCTTGCCGTTTAACGATCTGCTCGGCTCGCTTGAGCGCCGGATGCTCGCACAGACCGATTCCTTCTATCATCTCATTAAACGGTCGCTTGATATTCTGCAGCATGCGCTCTCAACGGAGCCGAATGAGCGGCTGTTTCTCGAAGGCACCAGCTATGTCGTCGCGCAGCCGGAGTTCAGCCGCGATCCGCACAAGACGCACGCCCTGCTCAAAGGGCTCGATGCTGATGGCGTGCTGTTGGCCCGCGTGCGCGAAGATCTCTCACGCGCCGGCGTGCATGTGCGCATCGGCCACGAGGTGCAGGTGCCGGGGCTTGAGGAATGCAGCTACGTGACGGCCCCCTTTGCGATCGGCGGCCAGGTCATCGGCGGGGTCGGGATTTTGGGTCCCAAGCGATTGGACTACCCGAACATGCGCGCGCTGGTAGAAGGTATGAGCCAATGTGTGACCGACCTCTTGAGCCAGTGGGAAGATCATGATCCTACCACCTGATAAGTTTCGCCGTTACATGATCAACGATTCGCTGGAGGCGAAACGTCCCCGCCGACAGCGGGGACGGCCTACGGCCTATCAGCAGGTGGTGGGATGAAACCGAAGCCTGACGCGCAGCAACCTGCTGCGCCAAAAGAAGAGGCTCCTGCTGAGCATGAGCCGGAGCAGCTCGCACGGCTACAAGAAGAGGTCAAGCAGGCCAAAGATCAGTATGTGCGCACGATGGCTGAGTTTGAGAACACGAAGAAACGGCTGCATCGGGACAAAGAAGAGTTTGCCAAATACGCCGCCGAG
Organism: uncultured Planctomycetales bacterium; assembly: GCA_964401235.1. Lineage (GTDB taxonomy): Bacteria > Omnitrophota > Gorgyraeia > Aquiviventales > Aquiviventaceae > CAYNXT01. Next base: position 7,295 of record CAYNXT010000047.1, on the reverse strand, counting down.
TCGCTGATCCGCGAGCTCTTACCGATCGTTGACAGTTTGGATCACGCGCTGGTGGCGGTGGATCCCTCGACTCCCCCCGCACGTTTGGCTTCGCCAAACGAAGCCGCGGGGGTCGCTCGGGACTCCGCCCCTGCGGGGCTTCGCAAACAGCCGGACACCGATGCCGTGATCGAAGGCGTCCGGTTGATCCGGCAACAGCTCTTGGGATTGTTGGCGAAGGAAGGGGTGCAGCGCATCCCGACGGTGGGCGAGCCGTTTGATCCCCACAAGCATGAGGCGGTGGGGCAGGTCGAGGCAACGGATGGGCAAGCGGACAGTACGGTTGCCGAAGAAGTCCATGTGGGCTACACGATGCATGGGAAAGTCATCCGGCCGGCGATGGTGAAGATTGCGAAGAAAATAGCGGAGAGTGACAAACAAGACAATCAACAGGACGAAACGACGAACGAAGTAGGAGGATAAGAACATGGCTAAACCAATCGGAATTGATCTGGGAACGTCGAACTCAGCCTGCGCCGTCATGGAGCATGGCCGGCCGGCGATTATTCCCTCCGCCGAAGGCACGAGCATCGGCGGCAAAGCATTTCCATCGTACGTGGCATTTACCAAGGATGGACAGCTCTTGGTCGGCGAGCCGGCTCGGCGTCAAGCCGCCACTAATCCCGAAGGCACGGTGCAGGCGGCAAAGCGCAAGATGGGAACCGACCACGTGTACAAAATTTACGGCAAGGAGTACACCCCGCAGCAGATTTCGGCATTTATCCTGCAGAAGGTCAAGCGAGATGCTGAGGCCTTCTTGGGTGAGCCGGTGAAGGAAGTCGTCATTACCGTACCGGCGTACTTCAACGACAATCAGCGCCAAGCGACCAAGGACGCCGGCGCGATTGCGGGTCTTGAGGTGTTGCGCATCATCAACGAGCCGACGGCGGCATGTCTAGCCTACGGGTTGGACAAAGCCGGCAAAGAGCAGAAGATCTTAGTGTTCGATCTGGGTGGCGGCACGCTGGATGTGACCATCATGGACATGGCGCAAGGGGTCTTCGAGGTCAAGGCCACCAGCGGCGATACCCAGCTAGGCGGCACCGACATGGACTTAGCCCTGGTGGACTATATTGCCGGTGAGTTTAAGAAAGAGTCCGGCATTGATGTGCGCAATGACAAGATGGCGTATCAACGCATCCGTGAAGCGGCGGAGAAGGCGAAGATCGAGCTCTCCAATGTGCTCGAAACCGACATCAATCTGCCGTTTATCACGGCGGATGCCTCAGGCCCGAAGCATCTGACGATGAAGCTCACGCGCACGACGCTTGAGCGCATCATCGAGCCCATCATCAACCGCTGCCGCGGCCCGGTGGAACACGCGATGACTGACGCGAAACTCAAGCCGTCCGAGATTGATCGCATTATCTTGGTCGGGGGGCCGACCCGCATGCCGATCGTTCAGCGGTTTGTCGAAGAGACCGTGGCGAAGAAGGTGGAGCGCGGTGTGGACCCCATGGAGTGCGTGGCGATGGGGGCGGCGATCCAGGCGGGCATCATCAAGGGCGATGTGAAGGATGTACTGCTCTTGGATGTGACCCCGCTCTCACTGGGTATTGAGACGCTCGGCGGCGTGTTTACCAAGTTGATCGAGCGCAACACGACGATCCCCAGCCGCAAGAGCCAGGTCTTCTCAACGGCCGAGGACAATCAGTCGGCTGTGACAGTGCGCGTGCTGCAAGGCGAGCGGCCCATGGCAGCGGATAACACCGAGCTGGGGCGGTTTGACCTGGTGGGTATTCCGGCAGCTCAGCGCGGTGTGCCGCAAATCGAAGTGGCATTCGACATCGACGCCAACGGCATCGTGCATGTTTCGGCCAAAGACTTAGGCACAGGTAAGGAGCAGTCCATTAAGATTACCGCGCCTGAGAAGCTCTCGAAGGATGAGATCGAGAAGATGGTCAAGCAGGCCGAGCAGTTTGCCGCAGAGGATACCAAGCGCAAGGAGCTGGCCGAAGCCAAGAACCAAGCCGATCAGCTTGTCTATTCAACTGAGAAGAGCCTTAAAGAACTCGGCGACAAACTCAGCACGTCGGATCGCGAGGCGATTGAGCAAAAGGCCAAGGCGCTTAAAGAGGCGCTGAAGGCTGACGATGCCGAGAAGATCAAACGCGGCACCGAAGAGCTCATGCAGGCCTCGCATAAGCTCGCCGAAGAAGTATATAAGAAAGCGCAAGCTAAGAGTGGGGAACAAGCAACAGGCGACAAGCGACAAGAGACACCCGAAGAGCCAGCTGGAAAATCCGGCGGCAAGGACGACAAAGTCGTCGACGCTGAATTCAAAGTCGAAGACGATAAAAAGTGACGAAGCGGCATCGAAAGGGTCAGCTAGCACCGCGGAAGGATTTGCTTTTTACTGTTCAATCTAAACTCGGAGTGGGAAAAATAAGAGTCTATTATGACTCACACGGGAATACACTCAATGTCTGGTTTGAGGACCCCAAACATGAGCATGTCTGTGAAGAGACAGGTGATGAAGTGATCCTTGTGAAAGATCGACGAGGACGAGTTATTGGATTCGAGAAGCTGAATTTTCTTCCCGGAAATGGGAAACATCGTACGCTTAAGACACTCCCCGTTGAGGTACTTGTCTCCTGAAAACTGGAGGACACAAATGGATTCTGCAAGACTACTTGTCAATGGAGCCGGGCGCTATTATTTTATTGAGCAATCGAAGCCGGAATTTTCGGATGTAAGGATGCCATTGACGCAGCTCTACTCCCAATCAGTACCAGGTCAGCTGGTCGCTGAAGCATGGGGAACGAGCGGAGTATTCAGATTAAGGATAGTCTAACTTGATCCGACCTTACGTTACTGGCGAGTGACCGCGGCCGATCCAGCGAGCGACTTATGCGGACTCAGCCCGAAGGACGCAGCCTTTCCTGAAGACCACGGCCACCGTTGTCTGACGTCCCCCTAGACGGGGGACGGAGTTCGGTGGCCGGGCTGCGACCAAGGGCGCCCGGAGGCCGCATCGGCGCGAGCGGACGGCCGAGGGCACGACACAAATAGAATGACGAACTAGATGCCGACGACGAAGCGGGATTATTACGAAATTCTCGGGATCGCCAGGACGGCGACGCTGGATGAGATCAAGCGGGCCTATCGCGGGCTCGCGATGAAACATCATCCGGACCGGGTGCCGGCCGAGCAGAAAAAAGAGGCTGAGGAAAAGTTTAAAGAAATCTCCGAAGCGTACGCCGTGCTGTCGGATCAGCAAAAGCGCTCGGTCTACGATCAATACGGCCATACCGGCTTTGACCAGCGCTACTCAACCGAAGATATTTTCCGCAACGCCGACTTTTCCAGCATCTTTGAGGATTTGGGCGCCGGCGGGTCGATTTTTGAGGATCTGCTTGGCAGCATGTTCGGCGGGATGGGTGGTGGAGGTGCGCGCCGTGGCAGTCGCGGGGCAGACCTTGAGTTAGCTATCGGCCTCTCCTTTGAGGAGGCGGCTAGCGGCGTGATGAAAACCGTCACCGTCCCTCGGCACGAATTGTGCACTGAATGCCGAGGTGAAGGGGGCGAGCGAACCCGTTGCTCGCAGTGTCAGGGCGCCGGGCAGATTCGCCAATCCGCCGGCTTCATGGTCATTGCTCGGACATGCCCCAAGTGTGGTGGGCAAGGCAGCCAACTCAAAAAGGCCTGCCCGAAGTGTCGCGGTGAGGGGCGCGTGCGAGTTGAGCGCCGGCTTGAGGCCAAGATTCCACCTGGCGTGGAGACTGGCATGCGACTTCGCTTGAGCGGGGAAGGCGAGGCCGGCACCAGAGGTCGCGGCGACTTGTATGTCCACATCAGAGTCGATCCGCACCCGGTGTTTCGCCGGGAGGGGCCGAACCTGATCGTGGAGTATCCGATCAATATCACTCAAGCTGCGCTAGGCGATGAGGTGGAGATTCCCACGATGAATGGGCGGATTTCCATGAAAATTCCAGCAGGCACACAGAGCGGCACCGTGCTTCGTGTCCGCGGCAAAGGGTTGGCGGATGTCCATGAGGGCGGCCAGGGCGATTTGTTGGTCCGCGTGGTAGTCGAGACCCCCACAAAGCTCAACTCCACTCAACGGCAACTGTTGGAAGAGGTCGGAAAGACGCTTGGGGATGAAGCGCATCCCACCCGACGCTCGTTCCTGACGAAGATCAAGGAGCTGCTGAAGCGATAAGAAAATGCCCACGTACGAATACCAGTGCAAAAAATGCCGCAAGCGCCTTGAGGCGTCTCAGTCCATCATCGCCAAGCCGTTGACGAAGTGTCCCAAATGCGGCGGGCGGCTGCAGCGGCTGCTCGGCAGCGGCTCAGGATTTTTGTTCAAGGGTAGCGGGTTCTATATCACGGATTATCGTAGCCAAAGCTATCGAGAGGCAAAAAAGAAAGAAGATAACACCGTTCCTAGTAAGCCCTCGTCGTCTGATTCTAAAGCCAGCTCTTCGAAGTCCGGTGAGAGCAAGAGCTAGTCATTGGGGAATTGTTGCGGCAGCATACGCCGTGGCGATCCTCATTCTCTCCGTGATCCCGACGCGTGAGGCGCCGTCTGTTCCCCACCTTGACAAGGTGGTCCATCTTTGCGAATATCTAGTTTTCGCGTGGCTGCTCGTGCTAGTCATCCGCGCAAATCCTCAGAAGACCTCGCACCATCTCTGGTGGGCGTGGCTTTACGCCACGAGCTATGGATGGCTCATGGAGGTGGTGCAATGGATGCTCCCTTGGCGCTCAGCCGACGTGGCCGACGGGTTCATGAATGCGCTGGGGGCTGCCCTCGGCGTATGGATGGGATCTTGGAGACGATCATGACCCGTTGGAAACTCCTGGTGACGGAGTTCGCGCATCATCTGCCCTACACCCTGGTGGGCTCGCTGATCGCCATGGCCGGCGTGTGGTGGTTTGGCACGCAGCACCTTGAGAATCACCATCTCCCCCAGCAACTCTTCGAACAGGCCCGCTCCGCGTTCCATTTGTTTCATCCCATGCATATTTGCTTGAGCGCTATCGCCACGACCTCGCTGTTTTGGCGCCATGAGCGGCACCTCGTGCGCGCGATTGTCGTGGGCGCGTTGGGCACGATCATCCCGTGCGGCTTAAGCGACTATTTTTTTCCTTATGTCGGGGGGCGGCTCTTCGGGCAGGCGATGGATTTACACGTGTGCATCATCAGTCACCCCCAACTCTTTTTCGCATTTTTGACTCTTGGCATTATCGCCGGTTTTTGGGCCGAAGAGCGGTTGACTGGCAGCCATCTGTTTTCGCACGGCGCCCATGTGTTTGTCAGTAGCGCGGCCTCCTTGCTCTATCTGGTGTCATTTGGATTTACCGCGTGGATGAGCGATGTGCGGCTGGTTTTTCCTGCATTTCTCATTGTCGTGATCGCGGTCTGGGTGCCGTGCTGTATCAGCGATATCGTCGTCCCGGTGACAGCCGCACGTCCCCACAAGCCCTGATGGTGGCCATCAGCCCGTTTCGCGCCCTGCGCTATAGCCCTGAGCGCATTGCGAATCTCAGCGAGGTCCTCGCTCCCCCCTACGACGTCATCAACGCCGAACAGCAGGAGCAGTTATACCAGATCTCACCCTACAACGTGGTGCGGCTGATTCTGGGCAAGCAGTATCCGAATGATACGACCGCGGAGAATCGCTACACCCGCGCCCAACGAGATTTCCAAGCCTGGCGTGACAACCGCGTGCTCTGCAGGGATGAAGCCCCTGCCGTGTATCTCATTGCCCATCGCTTTTCAGTCGACGGACACCACCGCTGCCGCCTCGGTTTCATCGCGCTCCTGCAATTGGATGACCAGACTCGGCGAACCGTCTTGCGCCATGAAGAGACGCTCGCCGCGCCCAAAGAAGATCGCACCAAGCTCTTAGAGGCTATTCCGGCGAACTTAGAGCCGATTTTTTGCATCTATCCGGATGAGCAAGGCGCGGTCCAGAGAGAGCTCGAGCGCCTGAGTGCGAGCGAGCCGCTCTTGCGCGCGCAGCTCAATGGAGAAGATGTGCAGGTGTGGGCGCTCACAGAGCCAGGCGCAGTCGAGACGATCACGCATCCTCTTGCTTCAACCGCCGTCCTCATCGCAGACGGCCATCATCGCTTTGAGGTGGCGTATGCCAACCGCCAGCGCTACGACGTCTTGATGAGCTATTTTGTCTCCATGGCGGATCCAGGACTCCTCATGCGGCCGATTCATCGTCTGGTGCATGAGGGTGGGTTGGACATCCACGCGTTACGAAGTCTCTGCATAGTAGAGCCGTCGGTCAACCTGGACTCACTCCTGCAATGGCTCACGCAACAAGAAAATCAGGGCTGTTTTGGCTACGGCGATGGTTCAGGACTGTTCCGTGTGAGCCTCAAGCCCGAGTTGCTGGCCCGGTGGCTGATGACCCCAAGCCTACCGCAGCCAGTGGCTGGCCTGGATGTGGCGATTCTGTCAGGGGTGCTGCTGGGCCAGGGCACCGGGGTGCGTTATTCGGCCGATGCGGCAGAGGCACTTCAGGAGGTCCAGAGCGGGAAGGCCAAAGCGGCTTGGCTGTTGCGGTCGATTCCCCTGTCCCACGTGTACGCCTTAGCGGCTCAGGGAGTTACGTTTCCCCCAAAGTCCACCTACTTTTACCCCAAGGTGCCCTCCGGGTTGGCGATGAACCTGCTTCGTTGACGCTGGAGAAAGGGCTGTGCTAATATAGGAAACCCCTCATGATCCCACGCCCTGTGCGTTCGCCGCAGGCGGCCTTGCGGCAACCCGATGGTCACAACACGATGCGCTTTGCCGCAAGGCGGTTTGCCTTCGCGCCACCCCCTGGTGGGGGTCGGCGTAGCCGACTGGGATCGCGGAGCGATCCAGCCTACGGCTCACCCCCAGGGGGTGGGGTCGGCAAACCCGCACAGGGCGTGGGATGAAGCTGTTCAACCGTCACCCATCCGCTTTCAAGCGTCAGTCGAAGCACGACATTCCCGAAGGGTTGTGGACCAAGTGCGAGTCCTGCGCCCAGCTGATCTACAACAAAGCGCTGGAGGAAAACCTGCGGGTGTGCCCTAAGTGTGATTTTCATTTTTCGCTGACCGCCCCGCAACGGCTTACCCTCACTCTCGATGGAGGGAGCTTTGAGGAGTGGGATGCGGAGCTCTCGCCGGTGGATCCGCTTAACTTCAGCGTGCCCAAACCCTACGCCGAGAAGGTCGTGGAGGAACAGCGCACGTGCGGGATGCGCGATGCCTGCCTCACTGGCCGCGGACAGATTGAAGGCCGCCGTGTGGCCATTGGGGTGACC
>CAYNXT010000046.1:0-12118 GCA_964401235.1 uncultured Planctomycetales bacterium | reverse complement strand
GCTCCTATGGCGGAGAGCGTCACACCAACCCTTCGGCTCGGGTGTGGGCTGCTGGCAGTACTCGGCCATATCTTCCCGATTTTTCTGAGATTCAAGGGAGGGAAGGGCGTAGCCACGACAATCGGCGTGCTCATTGGAACCATGCCCCTTGTCGCCGGTATTTGCGGGGTGATTTGGGCGGTGGCGTTTGCGATCTGGCGGTACGTCTCGGTGAGCTCACTCGCCGCCGTGACGGCATTGCCACTCATCCAACTGCTCTTGCGCCAGAGCGTTCCGGAAATCTCATTGGGTCTTGCGCTCAGCATCCTGGTCCTGGCTAAGCATCGCGGCAATATCGAGCGGCTATTTCACGGTCAGGAACATCGCGCCGGACGCCATTCGGTGGTAGAATGCCGACGAAAAGGAGGGTGAAAAATGGGGGTCTCTTGCATGAGACGACGGTTGTTGATGGCAGGAATGATTGGGGGGTTAGTGCTGGTGGCTGGATCTTGCGCCTGGGCGCAAGATCCGATTCATAAGGCAGGCCGAGGCGTGGTGAATGTTCTAACCGGTTGGATCGAAGTGCCAAAGCAAATCCATGTGGGCAGCCGTGAGGACAATCCGGTGATTGGGTTCGGAAAGGGGTTGGCCAGAGGGGTTGGGTTGACGGTATTGCGCATGGGTGTCGGGGTCTATGAAGCGCTGACATTTCCGATCGCGTATCCTCAGGGGTTTGCTTCACCGTACGAAGGCATGGAGTTGAGCGATTACGCGTGGGAATAGCAGTCGATTCGCTGTATGGGCCGCGCTGGCGGGTGCCTGGATATTCCTGGCGCCCCCAGCACAGGCGGCTGAAGAGCGGACGCATCCACGCATCGGCGAGCGGTTGGGATTTCACGGCCGATGGATGGGCATTCCCATTGGCCATGGGTGGCTTGAGGTCAAAGGGCTCGTTGACCTCAACGGCCGTCAGGCGATTCACATTGAAGCGCAGGGCCACACCAATGACGTCTTATCGAAATTCTACCCGATCCATGACGTCATCCATTCCTACCTCGATCCTCAGACGCTGCAACCGCTGCAATTTGAAAAGAACCAGCAAGAGGGCCGATATCGGGCCGATGAAATTGTCACGTTTGACCACGCGCGTCGGGTAGCGACCTACCATTCACGCCTCAACGGCTCCACCAAAGAGGTGGAGCTTCCTGACACCTTCCAAGACCTCATCAGCGCCTTGTACTGGGTTCGAGCCCAGCCGCTGCAGCCGGGCCAACCGATGGCGTTGAATATTTATACAGATGAAAAAATCTATGAGACGCACCTGGCCATCAGCCAGATCATGCCGCTTGAGCTGCTCAAGCGCGGCACCTTTCCATGCGTGGTGATAGAGCCGAAGGCCTCATTTAAGGGTCTCTTGGTGAAGCGGGGACGAATCTGGGCCTATTTCAGCGCTGATGAGCACCGCCTGCCATTGCTTGTTAAAGCGACCACCCCCTGGGGCGGAATGAGCGCCGTCCTGGACGAGTCCTCTATCGCTGGATCACATTAATGTCTTATAAGAGATATTATGTAAAATAATCTATCAGCCAGAAAGCTAGAAGGTGGCTGCAAGGTGTTTCTCAAAGAATCCGATCAGACGCTGAAGGTACTCCAAGGGGTTCAGGCTATACGCTTCCAAATGGCCGGCGCTATCAACCAGCCATAGTGATTTTGGCTCACCTGCCTGTTCAAACAGCCGGCGCGCTCCCTCTGCCGGCATGCGAGGATCGTTCGCGCCGTTAATCAAGAAGACGGCTCGTGGCGAAAGCTGAGCAGCGGCCTGACGTGGCGAGAGCTGGCTTGGCCAGACCCCAAACCGCAGTCGATACGTACTAAGCATAAACCATAAAAACGGGATCTTTGGTAGCGGGTACATGAGACTCAGATGGCGGCCGAGGCTCTCTTGGAGGTCCTCATAGGGGCTATCAGCGGCCACCGCGCCAAGACGCTCATCCCGGGCTGCCACCATCAGGGCGACCGCTCCGCCCATCGAAATGCCGTAGACGCCGTACGGTTTCGCTGGCACATCGGGTTGCCGGCCAAGAAACGCCAGCGCCCCTTCGAGATCGCGCTGCTCAAGCGCTCCAAATGATGTGACGCGTCCAGCGCTGCCTCCATGGCCTCGAAAATCGAACAGCAACATATTAAATCCAGTTTTCGAAAGTCCGGTAGCGATTTCTAGTAAATCGGCGCGGTTGGAGCCAAGCCCGTGGCACATCACGAGCCAGGGCTTCCCTGTTTGGCCAATGATTTTCCAGCCTTCAAGCGGCACCCCATCGCTTGCCTGGAAATGCACGGTGTCTGATGGCAGGTGCAGCATTTCGGGGGTGACGCTAAGAGGCATGCGCGGAAGGACGGTGTTGCGCAGGAACAACGCGGCTGAAAACACCCACGTCCAAAAGATGATCAAAAAAACAACTTCAAGAACGATCACCGGGACGTTATTTAACGGTGCTGCCGGCTGCGATGGGCCGTTCCAGACTGACCAGGATGAACGTTGAGCCATCAGAGGCGGCCAGCACCATGCCTTGACTTTCGACGCCTCGCAGCGTCGCGGGTTTGAGGTTGCTGACGACCACCACGTGCTTGCCAATGACATCAGCGGCTTGGTACGAGCCTTTGATCCCGGCGACGATCTGTCGGGGTGTCGGCTGGCCGATATCCACGCTCAGGACCAGCAGCCGATCGGCATTCGGATGGTCTTTGGCTTCTTTGATCACGCCCACGCACAGGGTGAGTTTCTTGAACTCTTCGATGGTCAGTTGCGGTGGAGGGGTAGTAGGAGCAGGAGATGGAGCAGGGCTCGGCATGCTCTTCCCCTCTTCGCTCATGAGGTACTTTGCGCCATCATAGGAGCCTCTTGAGGAGGCACCATCGTAATCGCATCCCACGGGCAAATTTTTTCACATAACCAACAGCCGATACATTTAGGCTGGTCAACAATGCAGGTCGGATTCAGCCCTGGATACTCAGGACCAGGCAGCTTACTGATACAGTCCACCGGACAGACGGCGATGCACACTTCGCAGCCCGTGCAACTATCCGGATTGATCAGCGCCTTCGGGCGACCTTTACGGGGTTGCGCAGCGGTGATCGCCATGCGCGTTACGAGGCTTTCAGGCGCTGGCCGACGAGCTGGCTCACCAGCTTCCCATCGGCGCGTCCGGCTGCCTTGCCCATGACATATTTCATCACCTGGCCTTGATTGGATCCTACGCTGCCGACGGCCTCTTCGATCAACTGCTTGACGGCACCCTCAGAAAGCGGCTCCGGCAAATAGTTATTGAGGATGACCAGTTCCTGTTCGGTCTGCGCGAGTACATCCTGGCGGTTGCCTTGTTTGGCGGATTCCAAGGTTTCCTTGCGCTGCTTCACCTGTTGAGCCAGCACCTGCAGAACCTCAGGTTCCTCCAACGTGTTCTTGCGTTTGTCACTGGCGGCGCGCTGGACGCCGGCCTTAATAAGCCGTAGCGTGTCGACCCGAATCCGCTCTCCGGCCTTCAGCGCCGTCTTGTAGTCGGTATCCATCCGTTCAAGTAGGCTTGGCATGACCCTGTTAGTGTACACAAGTTATCGGTTGGCTTCAACCGAATAGCCTAATTGGCGCAGCATGCGAGGATCGCTGCGCCAGGCCTCGGCTACTTTGACCCATAAGCCCAGAAAGACCTTTCGGCCCAGCAATCGTTCGATGTCCTTCCGGGCGGCTTGGCCGATTTGCTTGAGCATCTGCCCTGCCCGTCCGATAATGATCGCTTTCTGTCCTGGACGTTCAACCAGGATGGTCGCTTGGATCGAGATCAATTGCTTCGTCTCCTGCATCTCATCCACCAGCACGCCGATCACATGCGGCACTTCCTGGCGCGTGAGTGCCAACACGTGCTCTCGAATGAGTTCGGCAATCCGCTGATTCGGAGATTGGTCGGTGCGTTGCTCGGTTTCATACCAGCGCGGCCCTTCCGGCAGATAGGCCATGAGGCGGTCCAAGAGAACCGGCATTTGCTCACCGGTCAAGGCCGAGAGCGGGATGCATTCCTTGAACAACCGCGTGCCTGCGCATTCCTCAAGCAGCGGAAGCAGCCGGGGTTTTTTGACCAGGTCGACCTTATTGATGGCCAGCAGCGCCGGCCGTTCAAGATGCCGCAGGCGAGCGAACACACGGCGGTCTTCTTCCGTAAGGCCGGCGCGCGCGTCAATCACCACGACCAGCACGTCAGCTTCTTCCAGCACCGCCTTGGCCACCTCCACCATATACCGGCCGAGCGTATGTTTCGGAGTGTGGAATCCCGGGCTGTCGAGGAACATCACCTGGGCGTCCGGACGGGTCAGCACGCCCAGAATCCGTCGACGGGTCGTTTGTGGGTGTGGTGAGGTGATGGCGATCTTCTCGCCCAGATAGTAGTTCAGGATGGTGGACTTGCCGACATTCGGCCGCCCGATGATTCCCACAAACCCCGATCGATATGGCGTACTCATGATATGTTGGCGGGTGACGCCGGAGGTCGGGCGCCCACAGCGCGGAGTCCCGCCAAGGGTGGGACGAGCACTGTGGGCTGCCGCAGGTGGCAGGACCCGCCAACTCGCTTGGTTAGCGGCGTTTGCGGGCGATCCATGTGCGCAGCTGCTCCAATGATAGACAGTTCAGAAGATGGCGCGGCTCAAGCCAGGCGCGTCGAGCCACCCCCAGGCCAAACGTCATTTGCTCAAGCTGATCCACGCTATGCGAATCGGTTGAAATCGCCAGCATGGCTCCGACCTCCTTGGCCCGTTTGGCCGCAGTATCGCACAAGTCCAACCGTTTGGGGTAAGCATTGAGCTCAAGCGCCGTGCCGGTCTCCTTGGCCGCGCGGTAGATCGCTTCCAGATCAACCGCGTATGAGTCCCGCTGGCCCATCAGCCGCCCGGTGGGGTGCGCAATCAGGCTCACATAGGGGTTCTGCATGGCGCGGATGATGCGACGGGTGATCTGGGCTTCGCTCTGCGAGAAGCCGGTATGCACCGAGCCGACGACAAAATCTAGCTCCTTGAGCACTTCATCCGGATAATCCATGGACCCATCTTGCAGGATATCAACCTCTGCGCCCATGAGCAGATGAAAGCGCTTGGCCTGCTTGTTCCATGCGCTGATCTGCTCCATCTGCTGTTTGAGCCGTTTGACACTCATTCCATGCGCGATCTTGAGCGACTCGGAGTGGTCACAGATGGCCAAGTAGTGATAGTCGCGGGCCGCGCCGGCTTTAGCCATCTCCTCGAGCCGATCACTGCCGTCTGACCAATTGGTATGGATATGAAAATCGCCCCGAATATCCTCAGCTTCGACGAGCGAAGGCAAGCGGTTGGCCTTGGCTGCCTCAACTTCCCCGGAGTCTTCCCGCAGCTCAGGCGGGATCCAGGCAAGGCCAATCGCCTTATAGACGTCTTCCTCTTCCCTACCCGCTACCCAGGCGTTCGTCTTGGTCCGGAAGACCCCGTACTCGTTGACCTTGAGTCCCTGCCGGATGGCTAGTTCTCGCACGTTCACATTGTGCTCTTTTGAGCCGGTGAAATATTGCAGCGCGGCGCCAAAGCTCTTCGGTTCCACTACGCGCAGGTCTACTTGGATCCCATCCTTCGTGAGAATTGATGACTTGGTCTTCCCGGATGCCAAGACCCTGGCGCAAAACTTCGCATGGCAGAAGACATCCATGACCTTACCAGGTTGGCGGGAGGCGGCTAACAGATCCAAGTCTCCAATAGTTTCCCTCATGCGCCGCAAACTGCCGGCGGAGGAGACGCGGGTGACGCCAGGGAGTTTGCCAAGAAACGCTAGCAGATCACGGGCCATCGGCAGAGCCAGACCCAAGTGCATTCGCTCGCGGCCTTGTTTGACAATGCTCAAGGCCTTCAAAATATTTTCTTCTTTCTTGACCTGAAATCCTGGCAAGGTGCGCAGACGATGCGTCCGCGCCGCTTCTTCCAGTTGTTGGAGCGTCGTGATATGAAGGCGATCGGTGAGCAGCTTAGCGGTTTTCGGCCCCACACCAGGCACCGCTAAGAGTTGCAACACGCCTGGCGAGATCGAGCGCTTGAGTTGCTCATACGCCTTAATCGTCCCCGTGCCAAGATACTCCTGAATCTTGTCCGAGAGATCTGCCCCGATGCCGGAAATCTCAGTGAGCCGTCCTGCAGCGGCAAGCTGCTCCAGATCCCCGCTGAAGCTTTCAAGGTTCTGCGCGGCGCGGCGATACGCACGGATCCGAAACGGGTTATCGCCCTTACACTCAAGCCAATCGGCCATCTGGGAAAAGATGGCGGCGATATCGTGTTGTTTCATCCCACGCCCTGCCTGCTAACGCGGCCCCGAGGTGTCATGGCACACAGTAGCCGCGTTGAATGGACTGCGTCCATGGTCGCGTAGCGACCCAGGCAGGGCGTGGGATCATCCTCGCACCTCTCGAGGATAGGGTACACCCTGGAGCAACCACAGTCCAACGACGAGCAAACCGATCAGCATCCACACGGCATGCCCGTACCTGGCGGGATCCCACACCACCAGTCCCCATAACAATGGCCCGATGATGGACGAGCTGCGCCCAATCAAGCCGGCAAGGCCGAAGAACTCCCCCAGCTGTTCTTTCGGAGCGAGCTCGGTGATGAGCACGCGCGAGGTCGCCCAGGTTGAGCCCAGGCAAAATCCAATGAGTGGACCCGCGACCCATATCCATCGTGCGATCGGGGCCACAGCCACCAAGATCAAAGCCATGGTCCAACCGAGCCAAATGACCGTCAGGGTGTGTTTGGCTCCCCACCAGCCGATGAGCCGGCCGAACGTGAGCGAGCCGGCGATGGCAAAGAGCTGGCTACAGACGAAAAATTGGATGATTTGCGGCTCGGTAAATTTCATCACCTGCTTGGTGTAGACGACCATGAAGACGAGCACGGTGTTGATGGCGCTGGAACTAAAAAATGCCGCCCAGAGGTATCGCCACAGCCCAGGAATGTTGTGAGCCGCACGAATGGTGATCGCCATACGCAGTCCGGTTGCGCGAATGAGGTCGCGCCATGCAAGCGGTCCGCTTAGCGAGGGATCACGAATGAAGAGAAAACTTGGCAGCGCAAACAACAGAAAGAGCGCAGCCGATGGCGCGAACGCCGCTTGGTGGCCCCCAGCTCGAACAAAAGGCCAGAGCACCAAGAGCCCAAGCGCGCTTCCCAGGTAGCCGAAGGAGGCGCCGATGCCTGACATGCGACCAAGCGATCCCTCGACTCTGGCTCGGTTCGGCCTTTCGGCCTCGCTCGCCATCGCTCGGGATTCCGCCCCGCTGGGGCTCCATTCTGGTTGGCTGATGCGCCAAAGCAGCGCGTCGTAAAACACCGTGCCGAGCTGGTAGCAGATGTTGGCGATTCCAAAGAGGATGAGTGCCGTTGGCAAGTGGTTCGTAAAGGCGATGAGCAGCGTGGCCCCTGTGCAGCCATAGGTGGTCCATCGCAAAAATCGCATACGCTCTCCCCTGGCATCAGACAGCGCTCCAGCAAACGGCATGAGAAGGGCCACGCACGCCATGGACAGGCCCAGAGCCAAGCTGTACCACAGCTCTTTTGCTCCTTGATCTTCCACGACCCAGAGCGGAAAGTAGAAGGAGAGCATGGCCACGGCAAAAAAGGTATTGGCAAGATCGAAGAGCGCCCACGCGAGGAGGGGCCGGTTATTCCGGGCGAAGAAATTCAGGGAGCCACTCCTGCCAATCGGCTTCAAGACGCTCCAGTTTCCGATGATACTCTTGACTCAGCACCGTTTCCCAGGAGGGCTCCTGCGCGAGCGCTTTGAGCACGCGCCGAATGCGCCAAAGCCCGTAGCGATGGATCAAATACGCCGCGATGCTATGCGCCTGCTGGTACCCCAGGGCGACCTCATCTGCCGAGAGTGCGGTGGAGAACTGCTCGGAAAGCGTCGTCCAGGGCAGCAGGTGGCCTTCGGCGTGCGCGTTGGCTAAATGGGAAAGCGTCGGCGGGCGCTGCGTTGCCCCCTCATATTCGGCAAGGCCTTCATTGAGCCACGTGGGGCATTTGCCAGACGCCAGATCATGCACCAGCGCATGCGTATATTCATGGAAGATGATCTGCCGCACCATCGCATCGTCAAGTTGTTGATCAGGCAGCGGCACGCGGATTTTACCGTCGAACTGCCCGGCCACCCAGTCAGGCGTCTCTTGGCGCATGGCGCGAAAACTTTCCGCATTGTAGAGCAGCACCAGAATCTTGTAAGACGGCCAGTAGGCCAGATGGGAGCCGACCTCGCGTCGAGCTTGCAAGAGCACATTGCGGATGTCGAAACCTATGGGGCGTTCAACGCCGTTTTCGTATCGCAGGTCGAAATAGGCGTGCGTGAGCCGCTCAAACTTTGACTCAACCGGCAGCTCTTGGGCGAGCTGCTGCAGGCGCTCCTTCAGGCCTGCTTGATGGGGTTCAAATTCATGGGCTCGTTGCCACGCAGCTTGCGCTTCCTGAAGACGCTGTGTGGCGTACTCCACCTCCCCGAGCAGGCGGTGCGCGGTGGCAGATTGCGGATTGAACCGGATCGCGCGCTCCACGGCGGTCTTGGCGTCTTGAAATCGATTCTGCTCAAAGGCCAGCTGGGCCTGGTGCAGATGCATCGCGCCCAGATTCTCGGAAAATTGAGGATTGGTCGGATCTAATCGAATCGCTTCATCGAGCTGCTCAATCGCCTCGCGCCACTTCCCTACCTCGCCAAGGCTCACGGCATGATTGTTATACGCAATCGCCAGCTGCTGGCGGATGGAGGCCAGGCCTGGATGGTCCTGCATCTCTTGGCGCAGGCGGCTGATCGTGGCAGGCCAATCGGTAGGCTCCGGTGGCTCCTCAGCTTGCGCTGCGAGAGGGGGGCTCAGCCACAACAGGCACAGCAGGCCCACCTGGAGCACCCAGTCTCGGACTAATTCAAGCACTTGGCGGGAGTGTTTGGGCTCATGATGGAGCTCATGGTACGCATCAAGAAAGGCCACATGTCGTTTCTGAGTGGTGAGCCGGTCATACCACCGCTGCGCGGCTTTTACTGAGACAATTCGATCAGCCGTTCCATAGAGAAAGAGCACCGGGGTGCGAATCGTGGGAGCCAGGGTCAAGGCCGGATCACGCGCCTTCAGCAGCTCCTGATAGGTGCCCGCACTCATGTGATTGTGCACGAGAGGATCTGCTTGATAGGCCGCTCCGACCGTTGGGTCATGGCTAAGCGCGCCGACATCCAGATTCATGGACAGCGAGTAGCTTGGCCGGACGACACTCAAGACACTGGCCGCTACCCGCTTCCACCCAGGAATCGGAAAGCCGGCTTCAAGCAGCGGAGCTTGGATGACCGCTCGGGAAAGAGCCGGCGTCGCGTGAAGCAGCCAATGAATGGCGAGAAGCCCGCCAAAACTATGGCCGAATATGGCATACTCCTGCCGCCCTGCGACCGACAACACGATGTCCTCGGTGAACGCCTGAAGAGTCGCGGCGCAAGATGCGACATCTCCGATAGCTCCTCGGGGCCCCTCAGAGCGCCCATGTCCTACAAGATCCGGTCCGGCGACAAGAATGTCGGACTCGGCCAGCGCCGAGGCTAACGCATCGTAGCGCCCGCCGTGCTCGCCAAATCCATGGACGATGATGAGCGCGGCGCGCACCATCGAGGGCTGCCACAGACGATAGAAGAGCCGTCGTTCGGATGCGGGATCCACCCAAAAGCCCTCGGCAGAGGGCGCGCAGGTCATGGGGTGGTCGGTTCGTAAAGGCGTTCGAGGAGCGCGTGGTGATGCTGCGCGATGACGGCGCGTTTAGCTTTCATCGTGGGCGTTAATTCTCCTGCCGCTTGGGAAAATTCCTGATCCAACAGCGCAATTTTCTTGAGCTGCTCAAACGATGCGAGGGGCTGCTGTTTTGCCTGCACCAGCGACCAGTACCAGGCGTGAATCCGTGGGTCCTGTATGAGCATCTGCGTCGAGGAAGCTCTCATGTGCTGTTCTTGCGCATATCGGCGAAGATGGTCAATGTTGGGCACCAGGAGCGCGACGCAGTAGGGACGCTTATCGCCGAAGACAAAGGCTTGGCTAATGGCCGGCTCGGTAATCAAGAGGTTTTCAAGCTTTTGTGGGGAGATAAATTTGCCTCCGGCGGTTTTGATCAGATCCTTCTTCCGATCAGTAATGTAGAGATAGCCATGCTCGTCCAACCGCCCGATGTCGCCCGTGGCGAACCATCCATCAGCCATCACGGCTGAGGTCGCCTCAGGCTTGTGGTAATACCCCTGCATCACGTGCGGGCCTCGCGTGAGGATCTCACCGTCCTCTGCGATGTTCACCTCGACCCCAGGGATGAGCGGCCCAACGCTGCCAAAGCGTGGCACCGGAAGGCGGTTCACCGCGATGACAGGCGAGGTCTCGGTCAAGCCATAGCCTTCGAGAATCGTAATCCCGGCGCGAAAGAAGAACTCCCCGATGGCCTTGGACAGCGGCGCGCTTCCTGAGATGAAAAACCGAAGCCGTCCTCCCAACTTTTCGTGAAGCTTTCGGAGCACCAGCGTCGAGGTGAGGCTACGCTGGAGCCTGAGCCACGGCGAGAGCGGCTGGTTCGCTTGGTGGCGCGCCGCACAGGCTCCTCCGACTCGCAGCGCCCACAAGATCGATATCCGCTTCAAACCAGAGGCCTGTCGCAGCCCCTCTTGAATTCGTCCGTAAAGTTTCTCAAAGAATCTCGGCACGCCCAACATGACGCTAGGACGGATCTCCAGCATGTTCTGCGGGATGGTGTCCATGTTTTCGGCATAGGCCACACTGGCCCCGGCGGAGAGCATCAGATACCAGCCTGCCATGCGCTCAAACACATGGCACAGGGGGAGGAACGACAAATGAAGATCTGTCGGTCCAACCTGCATCACCTGAAGGCACGCCTCAACATTCGACAAGAAATTGTGATGCGAGAGCATGACCCCTTTTGGCTCTCCCGTGGTGCCTGAGGTGTAGATCAGTGTGGTGGTATCCTCAGGATGCATCTGTTCTCGGCGTCGCCTGGCCAGCTCGGCGAGTCGTGGTTGGGCTTCCCTGCCGGCGGAGAGCGCCTCCGTCCAGGTCAACACCCGCGCGTTATGGTTCGGGGAAGGATCAAAGACCACGAGCAGCCGAAGGCACGTCGGCAAGCGGCCGGCAACTTCAAGGAGTTTCTGAAGCTGTTCGCGGGTTGAGGCCAGGCCGATGACCGGAGCGCAATCGCGGCAGATGGTCTCGATGTCAGCCGACGGAAGGCTTGGGTAAATCGGCACGGTCCACGCGCCAATGGACTGAATCGCTACATCCGCCATCCCCCACTCAGGACGATTTTCCGAGAGGATCAGGATGCGATCACCAGCGTTCACCTCTTGGGACAGCAGAAAGATGCCCAGCGCCTGGACATCCTCATGAGCCTGCTGCCAGGAGATGGGCTGATACGCGCCTTGGCGTTTGACGAAAAAAAGCGGCTTGCGGCCGAGGGCAGCCGCTTGCTGCTCAAACATGGCAGGGATCGTGCGGGTCACGTTAGACAATACCTTCTTCAAGCCACTCCACGCGTTCGGCAAGGACGCTATCGGCCATGCGGAATGCCATGCGGTCATGGTTGACACGGACGAGCCGCTTCGCGTGGTCAATGCGCTCACGGGCGAGTCGGCAGAATAAGTCGGCGAGTTCGACCGGGCTTTGTTCGGATGGTTGAAGTCTGATCATCGCATGGGCTTTTGAGCAGGCCGCCGTCATGGCAAAGAGCTCGCTGCCGATATCGACGAGCCGGCCCAGGAGCTGTTGGCGAAGGGCCAGCCGGGTTTGATACCGCATGGCGCTATGAAACAATGTTCTGGCCAGCCAGTGGCTGGTCGCATCCACATACCGAACATGCGCGGCGAGCCGAGGAGGCAAGCGCGTATACCGAGGCCACCATGACCAATAACACCACTGCTGCGGATACCAGATGGCATATCGCACCAGAGCAACCCCGGCAGCCTTCAGCTTGGCCGGAAGGTGTTGGTGAGGATCGAGCAGTCGGGCGACCATCTGCATGTGGGCATCCAACGCCTCGCGTGCGATGAAGAAGATCGGAA
>CAYNXT010000045.1:0-12368 GCA_964401235.1 uncultured Planctomycetales bacterium | reverse complement strand
CGCGGTGCCTGGCACCTTTCTTTCTTTCTTCGAAGAGGAAGCCGTGCGTTCCATGACCTACTGTCCTTATGTGGATGTGCGCCAGTGCGCAAGAAATATCGATGGGCTCACCACGCGCACACCGTGTTGCCTGGCTGCAACAAAATGACGGATATTTCCCGTAATTAAAGCATCAGCGTTGCTGGTCACCGCGACTTCAAGAAATGGCCGATCATCTGGATCAGGAAGTTTGACGTCTAGCAAAGCGGCCACGACATGCCGACCGATGGTCTTGACGTAGCTTAACAGCGCCTCGACTTTCTGTGGGTCAAAGGCAAAGTCGCTTTGCATCAGAACCTCCTGATACTCCGCAAGGAGGCGATCGTCATAGAGTGGAGTGAGTTTTCCCAGCAAGACCAAGTCCAAAATCCGGGCTGGAGCTCCATGCGGATTGAGAAGGCCGGACACCAGGACGTTGGTATCCAAGACGACGTTCACCGCTTGCGGCTCCGTCGGATGGAGCGAATACGCTGATTGATGGCAGCTAAATCGAGGGTGTCCAAACCGCGTCGCCTAGCATCCTCTCGAATCTGGGCGACGGCGACTTCGGCCTTGGCCTGTCGAAGCGCCCGTAGCGTGGCTTCGAGGTCGGCCTCCTTGGCATCGGTTAATACTCCCATTGGACGACCGTTGGATGTCACCACAAGCTCGTGCTCTTCTTTCAGCCGCTGCCATACTCGGGCCGGTTTAAGCCGTATCTCTCGAACACTCACAAATCGCATTATTAGCCTCCATATGGTCTACAATAAGTCTACATGATAGTATACAACTTGTCAAGAATATTCATTGCACTGTGATCGCGCCGGTAGGACCGGTGATGGTAACCGTGTGCGATTTTTCGTCATTGGCAAGAACGAGCGACATGCTTCGGCCGACTAAGGCGCCGGTTGAACGAAACACCACCTGGGTCTCCGAGGATGACGCATCGCCAATGCGAACATCCACCGTGATCGCCTCTGGCAGGCGCACCCGCTGCTCAAGCGGCTCCTCAGTGGCCGTGTTCATCACCGTCACCTCGTGCTGGGCGCGGTCCACGCTCACGGCGTGGTCCGCATGCGAGCTAATCGCCAGGCTTCTGGCCAAGGAGAGCAGCCCGACGACCTGCCGCGTTGCGGTCTTGAGGCGCATCTGCTTGGCATAACCGGTCATGGCCGGCACGCCGATGCCCACCACCAGCGCGATAATCCCTAGCACTACTAAGAGTTCAATCAAAGTGATTCCATAGCTGGAGGCTGGAGGCTGGAGGCTGGAGGGATGAAGCAATTGCCTTCGGCCTTCGGCCTTGAGCCTTGGGCAAAACTCACCAGTTGACAAGGTCGTCTCCGGCGCCTTGATCATCTGCGCCATTCGGGCCGAGTGAATAGAGGTCATATGAGCGGGCGCGATGGGTGGGCGAGCCGCCATTGACGGAGACATAGAGGTAAGGATTGCCCCAGGGATCGATGAGCTGACCGCCTTTGAGCTCATCCTGTTTAAACTCCATGTAGGGCCCTTGCCAATCCAAATCATTCGGATCGTCCTGGAGCGCGCTCACGAGCGCCTCGTTGCCTGCGGCCGGATACTGGCCCATGTCGCCGCTGTACATCGAGATGGCGGTGTCAATGGCCGCAATCGTGGTCTTGGCTTTTGTCATGGCGCCGCGCCGCCTGGCTGCCTGTGCGCCCGCCGTCACCAACCCCACCAGAATGCCTAAGATGGCAATCACCACCAATAGCTCAACGAGCGTAAATCCCTTAGGGGTGAAGGGTGAAGGGTGAAGGGTGAACATCGTTGGTGTCTCTTCTTGTAGTTTCCACCCTCCACCCTCGACCCCCCACCAACCCCCTGTTCTTCTAGTCATAGGCTTGGGTCTCCTTCACCATCTCTTCTACGGTCGTTACGCCGGCGAGGACTTTGGCGATCCCATCCTCGCGCAGCGAGCGCATCCCCTCGGCCCGTGCCTGCTGCCGCAACTCATTCACACTGGTCCGCTCCAAGATGAGGGGGTGCAGCGAATCGCGGATGACCAAGAGCTCAAAGATCCCGGTGCGGCCGCGATAGCCAATGCCTTGGCAGGCATCGCAGCCGACCGCTTTCATGAGCGAACTCTTCAACGCTTCGCGACTGAGGTGGAGCGCAGCCAACTCCTGCGGGGTCGCCTCATAGGATGTGCGGCACTGCGTGCATAACGCCCGCACCAGCCGCTGAGCCAGCACGCCAGTGACCGTCGAGGTCACAAGAAACGGCTCCAACCCCATGTCGAGCAACCGAGTCACCGCCCCAGGCGCATCATTCGTATGCAGCGTTGAGAACACCACGTGCCCGGTCAGGGCGGCCTGAATGGCGATTTGGGCGGTTTCCGGATCCCGAATCTCGCCGACCATGATGACATCAGGATCATGGCGCAGAATCGAGCGCAGGCAGGCGGCAAAACTCAACTCGATCTTCGGATTCACCGCCACCTGAACCAATCCGGGCAGATCGTATTCGACCGGATCCTCGGTCGTAATCAGTTTCATCTGCGGCGTATTGAGCTTCGTCAGGCAAGCATAGAGCGTCGTGGTCTTGCCTGCACCCGTCGGGCCGGTCACCAGCAGCAGCCCATGGGGCCGGCTAATGAGCTCTTCGATCGTCTGTTGCATGGCCTCTTCCATGCCGAGCCGGCCGAGTGTTTTGTCCAGCGCGCCCTTATCGAGCACCCGCAGCACAATGCTCTCGCCATACATCGTCGGCAGCGTCGAGACGCGCAGGTCAATCTGTCGCTTCCCGACCTCTAAGAGCATCCGCCCATCCTGTGGGAGCCGCGACTCAGCCACATCCAGATTGGCCAGCACTTTGATGCGCGAAGCCATGGCAAAGGCCAGGCTTGTCGGCGGCTGCGCGACCTGGTAGCAGCGCCCATCGATGCGATAGCGCACCACGACGTCCCGCTCAAACGCCTCCAGATGAATGTCCGACGCTCGCCGGCCGACCGCTTCGGAGAGAATCACATCGACCAATCGCACAATCGGGGTTTGACTCGCCAGCTCAGCAAGCTTTGAGCGGTCGGCGGTGCCATCCAGCTTCACCACCGTCGTGCCGGCGTGCGCCATGGCCTCACTCAGCACGCCAACGCTGAGTTGGATAGGATCGCTAGAATTCATCCACTACCTCTTTCACACCACAGATGACACAGAAGTTCCACAGAAACACAGAGGTGGCGTCCTCCGAGGTATTGGAATAGGCGCTACTCATTGGCCGCGACCACCCGCAAGACTTCCGCCATCGTGGTCAGCCCTTCCCGGATTTTCGCGCAACCGTCCTCGCGCATACTCCGCATGCCCGCTTGCAGGGCCAGCGCGCGAATCGCCGAGGCGCTGGGCTTGGTGACGATCAACTGCCGGATCGCATCACTCATCACCAGCAGCTCGAAGACGCCGATCCGGCCCATAAACCCCGACCCATGGCATTTCTCGCAGCCGGTGCTGCGAATGAGCTGTGCGATCTCAGGGGGGCCGAGAAAGGCTTGCTCCTCAGGCGTCGCGTTATCGGTGATGCGGCAGTCCGGGCAAACCCGTCGCACCAACCGCTGGGCCAGCACCCCTTGCACGGTCGAGGCCACCAAAAACGGCGCCATCCCCATGTCCATCAGCCGCGTCACAGCGGAGGACGCGTCATTCGTGTGGAGCGTCGAGAGGACCAAATGGCCGGTCAGGGCGGCCTGAATGGCCACTTGAGCAGTCTCCTGATCTCGGATTTCACCCACCATGATCACATCCGGCGCCTGGCGTAGCATGGCACGCAGCCCGGCGGCAAAGGTCAGCCCGATGGAGGACTTCACCTGGACCTGGTTAATTCCTGATCAGTGGTACTCCACCGGATCTTCGACGGTGATGAGCTTGCGATCCGGCTGATTGAGCAGTGCCAGCGCGCCGTAGAGTGTGGTGGTTTTTCCTGAGCCGGTCGGACCGGTCACCAGCACCATGCCATGCGGCCGGTGAATCAGCTCCTGCCAGCGGGCTTGTTCTTCAGAAGGCATGCCCATCTCGGCCAGGCCGCGGATCGGCCGGCTGCGATCGAGCAGCCGCATCACGACCGATTCGCCGTGGGTTGCCGGCAGCGTCGAGACGCGCACATCAAGCGGGCGGCCCGACACCATGAGCTGGATGCGCCCGTCCTGCGGCAGCCGCTTCTCGGCGATGTTCAAACCGGCCATGATTTTGATGCGGCTGATGAGCGAGCCATGGAGTGCGATCGGAGGACTGTTGACATCATGGAGCACCCCGTCAATCCGATACCGCACGTGCAATCCGTCAGGGCCGGCCTGCACATGCACGTCGCTAGCACGCATCCGCACCGCCTCCGTGAGCATGGAGTCCACCAGACGAACGATGGGTTCATCATCAGCTGCTGGTCGTGTCGAGGCCGAAGGTTCGGTGGGAACGGGACGGCGTGTCACCGGGGGTGGGTTCATCGGGGTCGCTCGAGTTCCTTGCTCTAACAGCCCGGTCAGGGCTTGCTCAGGCACGAGGATCGCTTCAAGCGTCAGACCGCAGCGCGCTTGAAATAACTCCAGAGCAAACACGGAAAATGGATCATCCGTCGCCACAATCAAGGTGCCCTCGCGTTCTTTCATCGGAATCAGGCGATGACTTCGCCACATGGCCTCTGGCACACGTGAGACACCCGGCAAGTCTCCGGACGGTGTTTCGAAGGTTTGTGGAACAACACCCAGTTGGATCGCCAGGCGACGACCGATATCGGCATCGCGCAAGACCCCATGGCGCGTGAGAATCGCACTGAAGCGCTCCTGCGTGTTGAGCAGCTCCTGTTGAGCCTGCTCAATCTGCTGAGGCGTGGCGATACCTAATTCGCGCAAACGAGCCAGCAGTAGTTCAGCGCGTAGAACGCCCATGGAGCCTCACGGGCAGAACCCGTGGTGCCTTTCTCTTCGCCCACAGGGCGGAATCCCGAGCGACCCCTACGGTTTCGTTTGGCGAAGCCAAACGTGCGGGGGGAGTCGAGGGATGGGATTCCACTGCCGCGGTGACATACACGTAGTGCGCCGGCTGACGCGCAGGGTTATTCAGACGGTGCCACGTCTGTGCGGGGAGCCATGCGCACTGCCCGGCTCGCAGGCGCACAGACCGCACGCGCCCCTGCGCCAGCCGCATGGCCAGCTCGACGGTGCCGTGGAGCATGAGGATCAACTCCTCACGCGCCTGGGTCGAGTGCCATGCCATGGACTCACCACTCTTCAGCAGGATGGCGCGCGAGCGAATCCCTCGCGCCTCGCGCGGCACCAGGCGGCCTGGACGCGCAAACGAGCGGAGTCGCGCCGGCGTCTTGAGAGGCACTACGACCCCTGCCGCGGCGGTTGGTTAATGACGTGCGCGAGGTAGGCCGCGCCAAAACCGTTATCAATGTTGACGACCCCGATGCCCGGCACACAACTGTTGAGCATCGTCAAGAGTGGTGCGATCCCCTGAAAGCTGGCTCCGTAGCCGATGCTCGTCGGCACCGCGACCACGGGTGCAGCGACCAAGCCGGCCACGACACTGGCGAGTGCACCTTCCATGCCGGCAATGACGACGATCGCGCGTGCGCGCCGCAGCAGCCGCCATTGATCGAGCAAGCGATGCACGCCGGCGACCCCCACATCATAGAGTCTGGCCACACGGCTGCCCAGCACTTCCAGGGTACAAGCCGCCTCCTCGGCGATCGGAAGATCCGAGGTGCCTCCGGTCACGACGACCACCAATCCCTTCCCCACACGCGCGCGGCGCGTTCGGGCGAAGGCGAGCCGGGCCAAGGGCTCATAGCGCAGCTGTGGAAGCGCGGCGCGGATGGCTTCGTAGGTGGGAGCATCCAGACGGGTGAGCAGCAACAATTCCCTGGCGTGGAGCATGCGGCGGGCGATCCGAATGAGGTGCTCGGGGGCTTTGCCCTCGCACAAAATGACCTCCGGCACGCCTCGACGCAGACGACGATGGGTATCTAGGCGAGCGATGCCGACGTGATCAAAGGGGAGGCGCTGAAGCGCTTCGAGAAGAGCGCGCGGGTCGCGCCGGCCATTTCGGACCTCTCCAATCCAGCGCCGGAGGGCGCGTTCACTCACCATCACGAGGCGATAAGATAAAACACCAACACCGTCAAGAGCGCGGCTGAGACGACATAAAAATCGTAGAAATAGACAAAGTCGCGCATCTGTCCCCATCGCAGCCGCGGCTCCTGCGCGGCCACCTTAGTGTTGGGCCGAAACCGGAGGGTCCCTTTCAGGGCTTGAACTTGATCCGGACGAAATCGAAGGAACTGCCCGCCGAGCCGATACCCGGTGAGCCGTCCTTCTCGAACCAGCTGCTCTACATCAACATCTTGAATCCCGAGAAACCGTGCTACCTCGGCCGTCGTCCACAACTTCTCCATATCTTCTTATGCTTCTCCCGCACTCACTTACTTCATCACCTACTCACTGACTTACTTAATCTTCTCCTGCGCAAGCCACTCTTCGACTTTGGTGCGCTCAAATCGCCAGCCCTCCCCCTCGCGCTGAGCTGGCAACCGTCCTCCCTGCGCCCATTGCACCACCGTGCTGGCATCCACTTCAAGATACCGAGCCAGTTCCTCGATCGTCAACCAGGGACTCGTCGCCGGCGCTCCGCCCATCTGGAGCGTGCCATTCAACACCGCGCCCTCGCGCATGATCATACGCGGGGTGGAGACCTTGCCCGTCACGCGCGCCGTCGACAAGAGCTCGATGCGCGAGGAGGCGGTCAATTCCCCGTTGACGGTGCCGCCGATAGAGATGACCTCGCCGCGAATGGTCGCCTTCACCTGTGCCTTCTCCCCGATCGCCAGATTGCCTTTGGTATCCAAGGTCCCCTCAAACCGGGCGTTGATTTGAAGATTCACGGCGTCCTTGAATGTCAGGGTGCCGGTCATGCTGGCATCCATTTCGAGCCACTTCTCCGTCGATGCTTGCTCCTGCTTCTGTCGCCCCAACGCCATCATATCCTCCTTTCCCTTCATCACCCTTCCTCACCCTGGCTCTTTGTTAGGCCAGGCATAAATTTGGATCGCTGGCTAGCGCAAGCGACGCCACCCGACCGCGTTGCAACAAAGGGTATGCTAATCCCGCCACCATCGCCCCGTTATCGACGCACAGCGCCGGCGGCGGAAACACCACCCGTAATTTTTTCTCCTGGGCGACCTGCGCAAAGCGCGCGCGCAGCCGACGGTTCGACGCGACGCCGCCGCCAACGACGACGGTGCGCGTGCCAATGCGCTGGCATGCCTTAAGCGTCTTGCTCACCAAGACATCAACCGCCGCTTCCTGGAAACTCGCCGCCACATCCGCAAGCCACTGTTCCTCGTGGCTCGTGGCTCGTGATTCGTGGCTCGTACTTGACGAGTCACGAGTCACGATCGACGAATCACGGATCGTCTGAGTTTTCTGCACATACTGATACACCGCCGTCTTGAGCCCGCTAAAACTAAAGTCCAACGGCTGCTGAGAGTGGCTGCGCGGAAAGGCGACGGCCTTCGCCTCTCCCTCTTCAGAGAGGCGATCAATAATCGGCCCGCCAGGATAGCCCAACCCAAGAAGCTTGGCGACCTTGTCAAACGCCTCGCCGACCGCATCATCCTTGGTTTCCCCTAACAGCTCAAAGCGCTGCTCCGGATAGACGACGCACAGAAGCGTGTGTCCTCCTGAAACGACCAGTCCAATATAGGGCGGCTCGATCTCGGGTTCGGTCATTTCCCCCGCATAGAGATGCGCTGCCAGATGATCCACCCCGATCAGCGGACGATCCAACGCCAGGGCCAGGCCTTTCGCAAATGCCAGACCGATCAACAGCGCCCCGGGCAACCCAGGACCTCGCGTCACAGCCACCGCATCGATGTCATTGGGACTCACCTCCGCCTCCTGCAGCGCTTGGCTGAACACATCCCAAATCGTTTCCACATGAAGACGCGCGGCAATTTCCGGAATCACCCCGCCATATGGCTCATGGAGCTTGAGGCTGGAGGCCACCGCATTGCTTAGAATGTCGCGCCCATCCGCCACGATGCCGATGGCCGTTTCATCGCATGAGGTTTCAATGCCGGCAATGCGGATCATCAATTCGCAGCGTGCTTCTGTTGATAGACCTTAATGCCTTTGAGCAAATCCACCGCCCGGGCCAGCTGGTTGTCGAGCGGTGGCTTGGCCGGCTCGTCCTTTGCGGGCTTCTCCCCTGCCTCGACATGCTCGAAGAGTTCCTTCGCGGCTTCCTCCTTGGAGGGCTTCTCATCCCGTCGCTCAAACGGCACGTCGACGTCCGGGTGAATGCCTTCGCCGTGAATCGAGCGGCCGTTGGGGGTGAAGTACTTGCTCGTGGTTAAGCGCAACGCACTGCCGTCCTTCAAGGGAAAAATCGTCTGCACGGAGGCCTTGCCGTGTGACTTCATGCCCAAAATAATTCCTTTGTGGTGATCCTGAATGGCCCCGGCGACGATCTCTGAGGCTGAGGCCGAGCCCTCGTTGATGAGCACGACCAGCGGGAGGCCATTGATCGAGCCATCATCGCGCGCATGAAACTCCAGATTTTGGTTGCGCAGGCGCCCCTTGGTGGTCACGATGAGCTCACGCCGCTGCAAGAACAGTTCGGACACCGTCACCGCGACATCTAAGAGTCCGCCGGGGTTGTTGCGCAGATCGAGAATCAGACTGTCCATCTTCTCGGCCTTCAGCTTCGCCAGCGACTGCTCCAGTTCTTTTGGCGTCTGCTCCCGAAAATCCGAGAGGCGGAGGTAGCCAATCTGATCATCCAGGAGTTTCGCCTCTCGAACGCTTTGGATTTTGATGATGGCGCGCTCCAGCGTCACATCCTTGAGCGCATCTTCTCCTTCACGCAGAATCGTCAGGGTCACCTTCGTGCCGGGCTTGCCGCGCAGCTTCTTGACAGCCTCCAGCAAGGTGATCCCCCGTGTGAGCTCCCCTTCGATTTTCACGATGCGGTCCCCGGATCGCAGATCGGCATGAAAGGCCGGCGTATCATCGATCGGGGCGATCACCGTCAGTAAATCGTCCTTGATGGTGATTTCAATCCCCAAGCCGCCGAACTCGCCTTCGGTTTCAACCTTCAATTCGTTATAACTGTCCGGATCAAGAAACTGGCTGTAGGGATCGAGCGTGGCCAGCATGCCCTTGAGCGCTCCGTAAATCAGCTGCTTGGCTTCCGGCTCTTCGACATAATCGGAGCGCACAATCGAAAGAGCATGCTCAAAGAGCTCAAGCTCCTTATACACGTCCTCGTTGCCAGACAGATCGGCTCGTTTGGCAGCAAACGTCACTGGCCTGGCCACCCCAAGCGCCATGACGAAGACAATCCCCACCACCCACCATCGACGTCTCATGCCGGCTCCCATCTGGTTATGATGAAGTCACGTGATCCAGTTTCCGTCTCAGAATGTCGGTCATTTGTTTGGGGTTGGCTTTCCCCTGCGACTGCTTCATGGCCTGACCCATCAGATGAGTCAAGGCCGTCACCTTCCCCTTGCGGTAATCTTCCACAGATTTCGGGTTCGCCTCTAAGACCGCTTCGGCGATCTGCTCCAAGGCGCGCGGATCGGCAATCTGCTTGAGCCCACCTTCCTGGACGAGCTGCACAGGATCTTTGCCCAGCTTGAGCATCTGCAGGAACACCTCCTTCGCCATCTTGCCTGAGAGGGTTCCCTGACCCACTAATTCTACCAAATGCGCCAGCCATTCGGGGCGAAGTTTCACATCTTCCGGTTCGAGTCCCTTGGCATTGCAGTAGGCCAGCAGATCGCCCATGATCCAATTGGCCACCGGTTTTGACGGCGCGCCGGTGCGCAACGCTCCTTCGAAGAGCTCACCTAGTGCGCGATGCTGGGTGAGCACCTGAGCATCGTAGGCGGACAGCTGATAGGCCTGTGCAAATCGCGCACGCCGTTGGGCTGGTAATTCCGGCAGCGTCTGCGTGATGCGCGCGATCACTTGGTGATCAATCGTGAAGGGCACCAGATCCGGCTCAGGAAAATACCGGTAGTCGGCGGCTTCTTCTTTGCTGCGCATAGACTCAGTACGCAGCGTCTTCGCGTCCCACAGCCTGGTTTCTTGCGGAATGCGCTCGCCCTTGTCCAACGCGACAGCCTGTCGACGGATTTCGTACTCCAACGACAGTTTGACCGCCTTAAACGAGTTGAGGTTCTTGATCTCGACTTTTGAGCCAAAGGCCTGAGCCCCAACCTGCCGCAGCGAGACATTGGTGTCACAGCGCAAACTACCTTCTTCCATGTTGCACGTCGACACGTCGAGATACTGGATGATCGCCTTGAGCTCCGTCAGATATTGGTACGCTTCATCCGACGAGCGCAAATCCGGCTCGCTGACGATTTCCAGCAGCGGCACCCCGGCCCGGTTAAAATCCACCAGGCTTTCAGTCTCGGCGGCGTCATGCAGCAGCTTGCCTGCATCTTCTTCCAGGTGGATGCGATGAATCCCGATGCGCTTGAGGGACTCGCTGGCGAGAATATCTAAATGGCCGCGCTGGGCCAGCGGCTGATCGTACTGAGAGATTTGGAAGTTCTTCGGCAAGTCCGGATAGAAGTACTGCTTGCGATCAAACTTCATCACCGGCGCGATCTGACAGCCAAACGCCAGCGCAACTTTCAGACCCCATTCGAGCGCTCGCTCGTTGAACACCGGCAGCACCCCAGGTAGCCCGAGACAGACCGGGCAGGTTTGGCTGTTGGGTGGTGCGCCAAACTTCGTGAGGCACCCGCAAAACAGCTTCGTCCTGGTGCTCAATTGTAAATGGACTTCAAGTCCTATCACTGGCTCATAGCTCATTTGGCTTCTGGCTTTTTTCGGTGCCATTCGGTGGCTTGCTCGTACGCATAGGCGATCTGCAAGAGCGTATCTTCACGAAATGGGGCGGCGATGAGTTGCAGCCCGATCGGCAATCCCTCACGTGAGAAACCGCACGGAATCGAGATGGCCGGCACTCCGGCGAGATTTGCCGAGATGGTATAGAGATCCGAAAGGTACATTTGCAGCGGATCGGCCAACTTTTCGCCCAATCGAAACGCCGGCGTCGGCGCGGTGGGCATGGCGATGACCTCGCAGCGCTTGAGCGCTTCATCAAATCCCCGCTTGATCAGCGTGCGGACTTTCATGCCCTTCAGATAGTAGGCGTCGTAGTAGCCTTGTGAGAGCACATAGGTTCCGAGCAGAATCCGACGTTTGGATTCGGGCCCAAACCCTTCGGTGCGCGTTCGCAAGTACATGTCGAGCAAAGCATTTGAGGCGGCAGCCTGAAGCTTGAAGCCTGCTGGCGCACGAAATCCATACTGCCCTCCATCATAGCGCGCCAAGTTCGAGCTAGCTTCCGCCGTCGCAATAATGTAGTAGGTCGCAATCGACTTATCAATGTGCGGCAGCTCGACGTGCTCGATCTTCAGGCCTAGCCGCTCATAGGTCGTGGCCGCTTCATCCAGCGCGTGACTCACCTCGTCGCTGAGTCCCTCCTTCGGCAACGCCGGCAACCCCAGCCGCAATCCCTTGACGGATTGCCCAAGACACGCCCTGTAATCCGGCACCTCAACCGGTGCTGACGTCGAATCGCGCGGATCATGCCCTGCGATGACGGAGAGCAGTATCGCAGCGTCCCGCACGTCTTTGGTGAGCGGTCCGATTTGATCGAGCGAGGAAGCAAATGCCACAAGACCATAGCGCGAGACCCGTCCGTACGTCGGTTTGAGGCCCACCACTCCGCAGAACGACGCGGGCTGGCGAATAGAGCCGCCGGTATCACTGCCCAGCGCTGCAATCGCCAGATCGGCAGCGACCGCAGCAGCTGCGCCGCCACTGGAGCCGCCAGGCACGCGGTCATGCCCCCAAGGGTTCCTGGCGGGACCGAACGCAGAATTCTCCGTCGAAGAGCCAAACGCGAACTCATCCATGTTGGCCCGAGGAACCAGCACCGCCCCTGCCTGTTTGAGCCGTTCGATCACAGTCGCGTCATACGGCGGACGAAACCCTTTGAGAATCCCTGAGGCGCAACTGACCTCTTCTCCGGTGAGACAGATATTGTCCTTAATCGTTATGGGAATGCCAGCTAATGGCCCGGTGTGAGACTGAGCCGCTTGCTGCTGCAATCGTTCAACCTCAATCTCCAGATAGGCGTGCAACGAGGGGTTGAATTGGCCGATCCGAGCCAACAGATCCTCAAGAATGTGCTGGGGAGTAATGGCCCGCTGAGCAAGCAAAGCTTGCAGCTCATGAATAGTTTTTGAGGCAAGCGTCTCGGTCGGCATGCGGAGGAGCTAGGTCTCAATCACTTTGGGGACTTTAACGTAGGGCG
>CAYNXT010000044.1:0-12751 GCA_964401235.1 uncultured Planctomycetales bacterium | reverse complement strand
GAGAGGGATCCACGGTCTCCTGTTTCAGCTTCGCAGACTTGAGAATGTTGCGCGTGCGCTCCACCACCTTGGCGGCCTTCAACAATCCAGCATCTCCATTGAGCCTCGCCAGGCTGCGGATCCGCTCCATGACATCCAACAGATCCTCGCACGGACTGGCTAGCACCGCGGCAATGCAATCGGCGGGCGCAGACCAATCAAAGGTGTAGAGCCGCTCAAGAATGTAGCGCCACACTGGTTGAGCCGTCTCCCGTTTTGCCGGCTCCCAACTCAGCAGCCGCAGGGGCCGGTGAGTCCGCCAGGCCACCTCGACGATGCCCTGGGCCGCGCGGCGCAGGCCGAATGGATCCTGATCGCCGGTGGGTTGAATCCTAACGCTGAAGTAACTCAGCAGCGTATCGTACTTGTCCACGATCGAGAGCGCGCTTCCGAGCAGCGTCTGGGGTGCCTGGCCTGCCAGCGGAAGGTAGTGCTCTCCGATCGCCTCAGCCGCCTCGCGCGGCTCTCCATCATGCAGCGCATAGTACTTGCCCATTACGCCTTGCAGGGTGGGAAATTCCCGTACCATGGTGGTGACTAAATCCGCTTTAGCCAGCAAACAAGCCCGTTGCAGGCACTCGGACTCTTGAGTCGAAAGACTCCATTGCTCCGCTAAGACGCGGCCATATTGCACAAGCCGCCGGGTCTTTTCCGCCATCGAGCCTAATTGTTCATGAAAGGTGACCGTGCTGAGATTTCGCTTGTGGAGGAGCGTCTGACGGTCCGTGCTCCAGAAGAGTAGACTGTCGGCTAAGCGGGCGTTGAGAATCCGCTCAACCACCTTGCGCACATGGGTCGGCTGCTTTGGCCGGCCTTCAAGCACAGCCACGCAGCGAGGCAGTAGTCGCCCTTTAGACTCAATGGCGAATACGCGTTGATGCTTGGCCATGCTGGCCAGGAGCACTTCGCGGGGCAACTCCAAGTACTTCGCATCATAGGCGCCCACCAGCACGACTGGATTCTCGGTCAAGAATGTCACCTCGTCCAAGAGGCCGTGCGCGAGCATCTCCGGCGCAATCGTCCCGCCCAACTGTTTGGCGGTTTTCATCACCGCATCACGAATCCCTTTCGCGCGGGCGGCATGATCCCATTGAATGTGCGCGTTGCGTAACGCTTGGAAATAGCGCTGCGGAGAAGCCGCATGAACTTGTCGCAACGTTTGGGGCCGGCCGACGCGTGTCTGCAAGCCGCTGAGGAGGCCGCCGCATGTCACGCGGACAGGCCGCGCTCCATAGAAGCACAGCAGCCAGCGGATCGGTCTGGCAAATCGCACGCCGCGCTCATCCCACCGCATGGTCTTAGGAGCGCGCAGCGCGCCGACGAGTTGCGGCAGCAGCGTGGGAAGCAGCGTGAGTGTCGAAGTCGTGGTCGGTGGTGTTGTGAGATAGACATACGCACCCTTTCCCATCGAGACGATGTTGGTCTGCGCAAGATCGGCCTTGTGAGATCGCAGAAACCCCACGAGCGCTTGCGTGGGCTTTCCCTGCCCGTCATAGGCGGCCTGTTTCGATGGGCCGCGGACCTCTTCACTCGGTTTGCGCTGAAGGCTATCCAACCCCTGGACATGAAGAATCAGGCGACGAGGGGTGCCATAACTGTGCACTTGCTCGGCGGCCAGGTGGTGTGTTTGAAACAACGAGGAAGTCTCTTGGCTCAGCTGCTCGATGAGGCTTGGAAGGTATGCGGCGGGCAGCTCCTCCGTGCCGATCTCAAGTAGCAGATCCGCTGTTCTAGCGTTTAGCGTAGAGCGTTTAGCGTATAGGGGACCGCGTTTAGCCGTTGATGTTGGCATGTCTTTCTATCCGCTATCCGCTATCCGCTGTACGCTAGAACTCTGCCGTTCTAAGTATAATTCTGCGCAGCGCTTGGCCAGGTTGCGGATGCGGAGGATAAACCGAGGCCGGTCCGATTGGCTAATGGCCCCGCGTGCATCGAGCAGATTAAACGTATGGCTGCACTGGAGCAGCTGTTCATACGCCGGCATGAGCATCTTCGCTTTGACTAAGCGTCCAGCATCCTGCTCATAGCGATTGAAGAGCTCCTGATGCAGTGCCACATCGGCATACTCAAAGTTATAGCGTGAGCCCTCACGCTCATTGGCCAGATGCAGCGCGCCATAGGTGGTGCCGGGGCCGTAGGCCAGCTGGTACACACCCTCGGTGCCTTGAGCGAACATCGTGATGCGCTCAAGCCCGTAGGTAATTTCACAGGAAATCGGCGAGAGATCCAAACCTCCGACCTGCTGAAAATAGGTAAACTGGGTCACCTCCAGACTATCCATCCAGACTTCCCAGCCCAAGCCCCAGGCGCCGAGCGTTGGTGACTCCCAATCGTCTTGCACAAACCGGATATCATGATCCTCGAGTGTGAGGCCGCAGGCTCGAAGACTCTCAAGGTAGAGTTGCTGCACGTTATCCGGGCTGGGCTTTAGCAGCACCTGGTACTGGTAGTACCGTTGCATCCGAAGCGGATTCTCACCATAGCGGCCATCGGCGGGCCGGCGCGATGGCTGGACATACCCGACGCGCGTCGGAGCAGGCCCGAGCGCGCCGAAGAATGTGGCGGGATGGAACGTTCCCGCCCCCATCTCCATGTCATACGGCTGCACGATGGTGCAACCGCGTTTCTCCCAGAAGGTATCCAGTGTTCTAATCAGCTGTTGAAAATTCATCAGCTTGCGGCCTGCAGCGTTTTTAAGGGGTGGTCCAAGCGCCACCGTAAGAATTCTTCAAGCCGTCGAGTGAGTCCAGGAAGCAGCTCCACGCCAATGGGCCGTGAATCATCCGCATCCGCCAGGGTTTCTACCGCACGCAGCAACTCAGGCGTCGTCGATTCAGCCTGTGGATCCTCGTGCAAGCATCGCTCGCATAAGAGCCCACCCTGCCGCGCGCTCCAGTACCCTTGGCCGTGCACGCGCGCGCCGCAGCCGGTGCACTCATCAAGCTGTGGTTGAAACCCCACGAGCCGCAGAAGGCGCAGAATAAAGTGAATACGCTCCTGGGCAATATCCACCGCGCCCAACGCGAGCCGTTCCAGGGTGTGCTTTAGCAAGCGATACGCGAGCGGCTGTGGTTCTTCCAGAGGCATCACAATTTCCGTCAGCTCCGCGCAGAAGCTGGCACAGCGTGCGAGCTCCAGATCTCGCTGCAGCTCGGAGAGCCCCGCGAGCAGTTCGCACTGGCTGATGAGGTGAATCTGGCTGCTGCGTGTGTCGTAGAACACGATGCGATTCAGCGTGAGGGGCTCCATCGCGCTTCGATGGCGGTTCGGGTGGACGCGCAGCCCCTTCACCAGCCCCTTGATCTTGCCGTAGCGATCCGTCAGGCAACTCACAATCACGCTGGTTTCGCGAAAGAGATACCGGCGCAACACCACCGCGTCGGCCGTATGAATGCTCATGCTCTCGCGCACAGCTGCAGTACGCGATTTTCCATCTGGCGCATGCGTCGTTGCTGTTCGGGGGTGCGGTCGTCATGACCGAGCCAATGCAGCAATCCATGCACCAGATAGCGCTGCAATTCCTCATAGGAAGAGACCGCGTGCTCGCGCGCATAGCGTTTGGCTTGGATTGGATCAATGAGAATTTCCCCGGCAATCGCTTCCTCGTCATATCGGAATGTCAGCACATCCGTCGGCCGATCATGCCGCAGAAAGCGCTTGTTCAGCATTTGCATCCGGCGGGAGGAAATCAAGGTAATCAGCAGTTGGCCCGGCGCGCGCAGCCGCAGCCGCCGCGCAGCACAGTCGGCCACTCGGCGAAGCCGTCCCACGTTGACGCTCACGGCCTGCTGCGCATTGGTGAGAATCACTTGCATTTATGCCGGGTGATGATTCATGCGTTCATAGGCCTGAATGATGGCCTGCACGAGCTCATGGCGCACCACATCCTGGCCGCTAAAGAGCGCGAACTTAATGCCGGGGATATTCGCCAACAGGGTCTGCACCTGCACGAGGCCCGAAGCCTTGTCCGTCGGCAAATCGATCTGGGTGATGTCGCCCGTTACGACCGCCTTGGAATCAAACCCTAGACGAGTCAGAAACATTTTCATCTGCTCGCTCGTCGTGTTTTGGGCCTCATCCAGAATGATGAAGGAATCGTTCAGGGTGTTGTGGGTGACAATGAAGTCGTCGGTCACATATAGTGAGTCCGGAGCATCGACGCGTATACAGACGGCTTCGTGTTCGCCCACGCGCTCAATGTGATCGATGTATCGTGCTGGATGTCCACCACCGGTCTGTTGGTACCTCTGGAGTTTTCGAAGTACGCGGAACGGTTGAAGGGTCTCTGGCAAGCGGAGATCGAGAGTGTACGAATCCGAGACATGGCGCACCGCTCGTCCTTTCGCCCGCCCCGGTGCACGTCCCGCGGCGACTCGGGTTCTGGAGTAGGCAATCCCTCCGAGTGAGCGCACCAAAAAGATGACATCATCCCGCAGGCGAGCTGACGTCGTGGAGTAGTGAATTCGACATGTCCGGCCAGCCTGCGTCACTGGTCCCCCATCGGTATCCAGCAGACCCTGCAACACGGCCAGGCGCACCTCTGTTGAATTGTACAGGTAGGCCTGGGGAACACACTTCGTTGACGACCTGGGTCCACAGAACTCAAGATCCCGCAGCACCATCGTGACAGGATTCGCAACGATCACACCCCCGCGACCGCCGTTCGCATTGCGTAGGACGTAGTCAATGTTGCTCTTCCGTGCGACTTGGACACCCTCGAGCGCCTCTCCAATGAGGCATCCGTCACCAAGGAGCACACCGAGTGCATATGGATTCATGCTCACCGGCCGCAACGGAAATTGGACTGGAGCGCTAATTAAGGGCAATTCGAACCGATGGTAGTGTGCGCACCTGAGCCGCTCTGATATCTCGCGGGTTTCCAGAACTCGGAAGCCTTTATTTCGACGCCTGTCGTCTCGCGTGTACACGGCCCAAAGATGATCGGCACAGCAGAGCGTCGAAGCTCCATCCTGCATGGTGACGCGGAAAATCTCTTTGCGACCTTGTGGGTAGACGCCGGCGATGCACGTCGGCGCACCGTCAGCACCCACGACGGTATCGCCAACCTGGAGACTTCCGATTGGTACATAACCCCGCGGTGTGAGGACAGAACTGAAGTATGGTTGTGCCCTTCCTCGCATGTAGGCCAGCGGGGCGACCTCGATGATTCCGCGATCGATATAGCGCTGGATCATATCGACTTCCATCATCTCGTACAGCGCGTCATAGAGCGGGCGTAGATACGGGTTGATCTTTTCAGACAGATCGCCGGGCAAGTAGCCAAGCCGCTCCCCGGCTTCAACGGCAGGACGAGTCAGGATAATGCGGGAGACTTCCCCCTTGATCAGGTTCTCCACGGCCATGGCCATTCCCAAATAAGTATTGTGGTTCACAAAACCATTTGCGCAAAATGCATGCGAGCCTGGGACGGTCAGATCATACACATCCGCTTCTCCATCCTGAATATCCTGAATGTCCGCCCAGAAGAAACATTGATCGTGCAACTCGGAAAGTCGGTTCGATGCTACGGTTTTCCCCAACGTTGCATAGCTAGGCTTTCGCCGTCCTGTTTTATAATCGTCGAGTGCCTTGTGCATCTGGTGCGAAAACGTTCCGGCGGAGATGGCGGCATGAATCACTCGATTTACATGAGGGAGGAGATCAACATTTGGATTGCGAGCTCTCTGAAGCTGTAAGCGCTGCTTTCTGTTAAGACGAAACCCAACACGTTTATAGAACTGATCGGCATCTGATCCGGTCAACTCCAACTCATAGGAAAGCCGACGCTCATCCTGATGCCACGTCCATTTAGGACGCTTATTTGACAGCATTCCGAGATTCAGAAGAAGGAGCTGGACTTCATCAAGGAGTCGTTTAGAGATTGAACATAATTGAGCATGGCCATCTCGACGACTCACAGTCCCATCGGTATCAAATAAGCCTTGGAGAAACGCAATGACGATAGGTTCGGGAGCTTTCAAAATAGCGTGGGGGATCCGTTTCGTTGCTGCCGTACCATTGGACATGCCAAGAGATAAGAGTAATTGGTAGAGTGGACTACTTGCAATAATTCGATCATACGGACGCTTTGCTCCATTTCGAAACATACGCAGGTTGAATCGGTCCGCGATCCCTTGGAACGCCTCGATGATCTCCCGATCAGCGCTACTCACAATCACTCGGTTTTTAAAGGTCAAGCAGCCAGCACCCGTCAACAGGCCTAAGAAATAGGCGAATTCCTCATCCAACCGTGTCATGGTGATTGGCTTCGCATGATCATGCTTCCCATTGGGATGATACTGAAAATCAGTCTGTGTCTGCCGGCCAAACAGTCGCTGTCCACGCTGAATTGCGACATAATCACCTAAACAGAGCTGGGCAGCATGGGTCCATACCTGTTGACCGGATGCCTCTAGCTTGAGTAGCGGATGCTCCGGAGTAACCTCAATCTCGAACCCAAAGCGCGTTCGAATTCGCTTAGTGCGAGAATGGCCGCCATTATAGATATGAGAGGCCGGTTCAGTTTTACAGAGTCCAGCGATCCCGAGATCGATTGGGCGATCATGCCCAGCTCTTGTGTCTCCTGCAAAAGATTCGATGGGAAGAAGGCCTCGGTTTGTGAGAACAAGCGTAGAACTCGCAATGCACTTTCCGGTGCCGGCCGGGCCGATGCCGAAGACGATGTCATGACTGCGCATGGCATCCACATATGATTTTTGCCCCGGGGTGCGCGGGATCACGAACCGGCGCTTAGACGGCACTTCAATGCGCTCCTGGTACACCTGCCGCAGCTGCACCAACCGCGTATCCTGCAGCGCGCGCAACGCATAGTCCACGTCGTCTTTGCGCAGCGGCGCGCCGGAGCGGACGACGACCAGGAGATCCTCAAAGAGCTTCAGCGATTTGGTGACGGCTTCATCCGAACCGCTCACTTTAATTTCTTCGCCGCGCACAACGACCGACACCCCAAGCGCCTGCTCGATGTTTCGCAAGTGCTGGTCGTGCTTACCAAAAAGCGCCTGGGCTTCTTGGTCGTTACGTAATCTGAGTAACTGCTCAGCCATGTGTTCGTGAATCGTGATTCGTGAGTCGTGAATCGTGGATGGTCGTGACGTAGACGATCCACGATCCACGATCGACGAGACACGAAGCCCGATTATTTCTTGTAGGTGATTCCTTCATCGCTGTAGGTGGTGGATCCGCCGGCCAGCTCCCCACGCGGGATTTTAAGTGTCATTCCTGCCCTGACTTGATCCGGGCTCTTGAGTTGGTCTCGGTTGGCGTCGTAAATCTGACGCCACGTGGAGGCCTTGCCGTAGATCTCCGATTTCGCCGCAATAGACCAGAGCGACTCGCCTTTCTGCACAACGTAGATGTCGTACTTCGCCGGGGTTTCGGGGACCGCTGCTTCTCGATCCGGTTCAGTCTCAGGCGGAGCAATGCTCTCGAGGCCGACCTGCGCGCCAGAGCGCTTCGCCTTGTAAAAGCTGGGAATTTCAATGTCCGTTTGGATCATCTCTCGCGTGGCTTTAAGTTCCCCGGCCGGTGGCGGAGTCCCCGCGAGAAAGCCTCGATTTCCCCCACTGAGCTCAAGATCCACCCGCGGCATCTCGGTCATTCGGGTCGCTGTCCGACAGCCGCTGACAACAACTATTCCCACCACTCCCATCGCGCCGAGCATACACCGATGCATTTAATCCTCCTCCTCTGAAGCGGCTGCCATCAGGGCAGCCGCGGAATGGCCGCACATCCGCCATGTGCGGCACTTCGCCACCGCCTCGATGGCGGTGACTACGCCGAGCGCGGTGGGCGCTCGGCCTCTTGCTTTATTGTTTGGCCAACACCGCAATTCCCAATTCCTTCAACTGTGTTTCTGTGACGGGCGATGGCGCCTCAGTTACCGGGTCGATCGCCTTTTGCGTTTTTGGAAACGCAATGACGTCGCGAATCGACGGCGCATTGGTCACCAGAGCCACTAACCGATCCAATCCCAGCGCAAAGCCTCCGTGCGGAGGCGCGCCGTAGGCAAAGGCCTGCAGCAAAAATCCAAATCGCTCACGGATCGTCTGTTCGCCCAGCCCCAGCATCTCAAAGATCGCCCGCTGAATGGGCTCTTGATGGATTCGAATGCTGCCCGAGCCAAGCTCCATGCCGTTGAGCACGAGATCATAGGCTCTGGAGCGTACCTTGCCCGGCTCTTTTGCCAGTAGCTCCAGATCCTCAGGGTGCGGCGCGGTAAACGGATGGTGCTCGGCATCCCAGCGCTTGGTTTCATGATTCCAATGAAAGAGCGGAAACTCCGTGATCCAACAAAACGCCCAGGGGTTCTGGGCGGTGCGCAGATCGGGTTTATCGCTCTGGTATTTGGTTTGAGCCTCCTGATAGCTCATGCGCGGAAACGGTGTGGCGAGCGAGAGCTTAAGCTCCTCGGCAAAGACTCGCGCCAAGACCTGCTCCAACACGGCAAACACATCCTCTTCGTTGATGAACGACATCTCAAGATCCAGCTGGGTGAACTCCGGCTGCCGATCCGCTCGTAAATCCTCATCCCGAAAGCAACGGGCGATCTGCATATAGCGCTCTAGTCCCGCCACCATGAGCAGTTGCTTGAAGAGTTGCGGAGATTGCGGCAATGCAAAGAATCGGCCAGGGCTCACGCGCGAGGGGACGAGATAGTCGCGCGCGCCTTCCGGCGTCGACTTGGTGAGGATCGGCGTTTCCACTTCGATAAACCCGAGGGCATCGCACTCCTGCCGGATGCGATAAATGATGCGATGCCGCAGCAGCAGCTTGTGCTGGCTTGCAGGGCGGCGCAAATCCACATACCGCCATTGCATGCGCACATCTTCAGAAATTGCCAGCTCATCGTCAATTTCAAACGGCGGCGGTTGAGCGGTATTCAGCACCTCGACGGCCTCGGCTTTGACTTCCACCAGGCCCGAAGGCAGTTTGGGGTTCTCTGTGCCCTTCGGGCGTGCGCCCACGCTGCCGGTGATCTGCAACACATACTCCGGACCAAAGCTTTTTGCCTGCTGGTGCAGCTCGGCGTTGGTTTTTGCGTTGAAGACAATTTGAGCCAACCCTGAGCGATCGCGCAGATCGAAGAAACTCAAGCCCCCGTGATCGCGCCGTCGGTGCAGCCACCCGCATAGCGTCACGCGCTGACCGATATGCGGCTCCCGCAACTCTCCGCAGCCGTGCGTTCTCAGTGACATGTAGACTGTACCCGCCGGCTTAGCTCTTCAGCAAATGTTTCCAGCGACACCGTGCGCTGGGCGCCATCCTGAAGATCTTTGACCGTAATCGTTCCCTGCTGAAGCTCCAACTCTCCTAGGACGGCAACGAATTGGCATCCAGCTTTATCCGCCTCGCGCAACTGTGCTTTTAAGCTCTTCCCTTCATACTCCAGGAGCGTTTCCACTCCCTGCTGTCGAAGCTCGTGAGCCAGAGCAAAGCCTCGGTCCATGACACTAGGTTGTGCAATCGCCAGGTAGAGTCCTTTGCGCGGCTTCTCCTGCTCGGCGGCTGCTCCATGCGCCGCTGCCATGAGCAGCCGCTCAATGCCGGCGGCAAATCCGACTGCGCCCAGCGCAGGACCCCCAAGTTCTTCGACAAGGTGGTTATACCGGCCGCCGGCTGCGACCGCATCTTGCGCTCCGAGCCCCTTGGCGCGGATTTCAAACACCGTTTGCGTGTAGTAGTCCAACCCGCGGGCGAAGACCTTGGTGTCATCGTAAGGAATCCCAGCTGCTTGCAGCCCTTGGCGCACCTGGTTGAAGTGCGCGGTACAAGATTCGCACAGCACAAAGGGTGAACCGGTTAACCCCGCCCCGTGGGGCGGGGTGAATTGCCAGGCGAGCTCATGGCACGTTGGATGTTTGCAATCCAGGACCCGGAAGATGTTTTTTTCAAACAGGCTCTGGCACTCTTTGCAGAGCGTGGATTGGTGGGGAGCCAGCCGCTCACGCAAGAGCGCGGCAGACTTGGCTTGGTCATCACGGCAGCCCATGCTCGAGAGCCAAACGCTAAGGTCACGGACACCGCAGGCCTGAAGCATACGAACGCACAAGAGGATCACTTCCGCATCGAGCCATGGGCTCGTCGATCCGATGGCCTCGACGCCGTACTGGTGGAATTGGCGCAACCGGCCGGCCTGAGGCCGCTCAGCGCGAAACATGGGCCCCATGTAAAACAACTTCACAAACCCTTGGGTCTTATGGAGGTTGTGTTCGAGGTAGGCGCGAACCACGGAGGCTGTCCCTTCGGGGCGCAGCACGAGGTCATGGCCGCCGCGGTCCTCGAAGCGAAACATCTCCTTTTGAATGATGTCAGTGGTTTCGCCGATTGAGCGCAAAAAGAGCGCGGCATCCTCCATGATGGGGGTGCGAATCTCGTGATAGCCGTACAGGGAGGCGACGCGCTTGGCGGCTCGTTCGACCTTCGCCCATCGAGCGATCTCCTCTGGCAGGAGGTCGGTCGTGCCTCTTACCGACTGAAATGGAGTGACGGGTTGCAAGGGAGGTTACTTGATATCCTGGCGCATGAGCAGGCCAGGTTTAAACACCACCACGCGCTTTGGGGGAACCGGAACTTCTTGGCCCGTCTTGGGGTTGCGGCCACGGCGCGGGGCGCGCTGTCGGACCTTAAAGACCCCGAAATTGCGCAACTCAACCGTATGACCTTCTTTTAAGCTCTCAATCAAGCGGTCCAACAAATGCTGGACCACCCGTTTGACTTCAACCTGGGTGATCCCTGTTTCTTTCGCGACCGCTAGCACTAAGTCCTTCTTAGTCAGCGCCATAGGAAAAGTTAGCCTAGCATAGCGATAGTCGAGTGTCAAGCTACTTAGGGCCGAAATGTCTGGGCTGGTTTAGGCGGCTGGCGTTTAATGA
Organism: uncultured Planctomycetales bacterium; assembly: GCA_964401235.1. Lineage (GTDB taxonomy): Bacteria > Omnitrophota > Gorgyraeia > Aquiviventales > Aquiviventaceae > CAYNXT01. The sequence continues at coordinate 1,820 of CAYNXT010000044.1, read as the reverse complement.
CCACGGCTTCTTCTCCCAGGAGTTTTCCAAGCTCCTCAAGCAGTTCTTGCTTAGGCTCTACCTTAAAACCTTCGGCAAGCCTCAGGCGCATGGCAGGCTCCTGCGGCATTTCTAGTCGAAGATAGATCGGCACGCTGCCGGGAAATCGGCCTAAGAGCTCTTTGAGCGACTCCAGCAGGCCTTTTTCTATGCCCGGACCGCGTAGGACGAGCTCCATCGCTTGAGCCAGTTTGCTCGTCCCCTGCTCGATCGGAACGATCTGCTGGGCAATGAGCCGTGGCCGATCTTCACGCATGACCACACGCCCCTCCACAAACACCACGGTATTCGGTTTGAGCTGCGGGGCGAGTTGCGAGAAGCTGTTGGGAAACACCAGCACCTCAACATCGCCTTCCAAATCTTCCAACACGCAGACCGCCATCTGCTCATTGGTTTTTTTGGTCGTCGTGTGCTTGATCTTGGTGAACATGCCCCCGACGGTCGCCACCGCACCTTCTTGCAGATGTCGCAGGTGTTGAGAGGTCGTGGTGGAAAACTTCAGGAGTGTTTTTTCATACCGGGCCAGTGGGTGCCCTGAGACATAAAAGCCCAACAGCGCCTTCTCAAACGCGAGCTTTTGGCTCTCAGGCCAGTCACGGAGCCGGCTCAGAGGGGTTGCGGCGGTGGAGGGCGCAAGGTCGGTCGGGACGAGCGCCTCGAAAAAGGTCAGTTGTCCGCGCACCCGGTCCTTTTGAGCACTCGTGGCTTCTTCCATCGCTTGATCCAAGTTCGCCAGTAAGGCAGCTCGGGAACCACCCATGCCGTCGCATGCGCCGGCCTTGATCAGGCTCTCGCACACTTTGCGGTTGACCAGGCGCAGATCCGCATCGCGGCAGAGCTCTTCAATGGTCTGGAAGGCGCCGCGCGATTCTCGAGCCTGCACGATCGATTCAATGGCCCCCAGGCCCACATTTTTAATCACGCCTAAGCCACACCGAATGGTCTGTTCATCCACACCGGTGAACATGGCTTGGCTAGCATTCACATCCGGAGGCAGGATCGTCAGGCCCATCCGCTTGGCCTCCTCCAGATAGACGACCAGCTTATCCGTGTTGCCCATTTCACTCGTCAGCAGCGCGGTCATGAACTCGACCGAATAGTGGGCTTTCAGATACGCCGTGCGGTAGGAAATCATCGCGTAGGCCGCTGAGTGGGAGTTGTGCACGATCACGTCATTAGCCACGAAGTTATGCGTTCCCTCGACTTCCAAATCATATGTCTCGGCGTTTCCGCAGGGTTCAATGGTAGCGATGCGATCCCAATAGATGTCCGATGTGGCGTAGCGCAACAGCTCTGCAGATTCCACATACTCCGCTAGCCGACGGATAGTCGACCGCCGAAAACCATGCTTATAGAGATGGATATTCCCGCAAAACTCTCTCATCGAAAGACCTGCTCGCTGCTCGAGCTGGTGCCACGTTAGTCGCAAGCGCTCCTTGGCCTCATGAACGAGGAATTTGATTTGTGCCGGAATGACGTCCTTGCTCATCCGGTCATCTTGAACCGCTTGATAATGGGTGCGCAACGCTCGAACCGCTGATCGACATCCCGTCATGTGCGGACCAAGAAGATCGAGGAATCGCGAAATCTGCTGCTTGCCGGAGATGATCACCACATAGCCAGGCCGTGCGGGTCCTCGGTATTTGAATGACTTTTGTTTGAGGCTGCCAACAATCCCCAATCTGAGCAAGAGATGCTGTACGTCGTGCGCTAAACGTTTGGAGGATGTAGCGTAAAATGGGTTTGGTTCATCGGTGCTTGCAGTCCTGAGATGTCCGTCG
>CAYNXT010000043.1:0-12814 GCA_964401235.1 uncultured Planctomycetales bacterium | reverse complement strand
CCGCCAACTGTACGCCACATTGTCTCGTCGAGGACGAGGCCTTGAGGCCGAAGAGACGATTCGATCCGCTTTGCGCCAATTCCCCGGCGACAAAGAGTTTAGCAAGCTGCTCAACAGTGGCGAGCAATAAGATTACGTGAGATTCAAGCCCCACATGGTTAGATCAGTTATCCTGCTTCGGGGCGCTCCGTATCCTCCTATGGTAGAATAGGTTGCAATGTCTCAAGCGCCTCTTCGGTTTCGCTACGGTCCTCTCACCGTCTATCTGCAGCCGCTGGAGAGCGTTCCTGATCTTGCCCAGGTGGCCAGACGGCTGCCGGCGTCCACCGCGGCTATGTGGCTTGATAGCGCGCGTCCACATCCGCTTACCGGCCGCTGGTCGATGCTGGGGTGGGACCCATGGCTGAGCCTCATCGCCCGCAATGGACAACTCACGCTGCGTACGAGTGCGGCCACTCATCGCTATCGTGCCAATCCGCTTGAAGCCTTGCGCGAGCTCCTGCGGCGGTATCGAGCGCCTGGGCAGCCGACGGCTTACGGTCGGGCGATTGGGTTGATGGGGTTCTTGAGTTATGAGCTTAACCGTTGGATTGAATCGCTCCCACCGCCTCGCGCGGCCGGCCCCATGCCACCCGAGATGGTCTGGTGCTCGATGAAAACGGTCCTGCTTGTGGATCACGAAGAGGATCGTGCCTGGCTCCTAAGTGTAGTGGATCCGCATGAGAACGCTGGAGTGGCGCGCCAGCAGGCGCAAGCGGCACTTGAAGGCGCGTTGGCACGAATCGACCCTGCCATTGCGCCCCCCAGCTTTCTTGCGAAAGCAAGAACGGGGGGCGACACGGTCGTGCAGCAGCCAATGGGGAGGCAGGATGTCGCCCCCACCGGGGCGGGGGTGCCGGTGCCACAGGCTCCCCGGCCCGACCGGGGCGGGCTGCCCGTGGGGCTCCACGAAGCTGCGTCGGCTGAGGAATCACACATGCGTCCTGCGGAGATGTCTGCTAGTGCCTGTCTTGAGCCGACCATGAATCAAGCTGCGTTTGAGCGGATGGTGAGCCAAGCGCTTGAGCATATCCGCGCCGGCGACATTTTCCAAGCCAATGTGGCCCAACGATTCATTGGCTCCTGGCAAGGGCCATCGCTGCCGTTGTATACAGCGCTGCGCCGCCTGAATCCATCGCCGTTTGCCTGCTGGTTGGCTTGGGATGATCTCTCGGTCGTGAGCTGTTCTCCGGAGCGGCTCGTGCGCGTCCAAGAGAGTCGTGTCGACACGCGCCCGATTGCCGGCACGCGCCCCCGGGGGATGACAGCTGACGAAGATGCCGTCAACAGCCTCGAGTTGTTGTTGAGCGAAAAGGAACGGGCGGAGCACATCATGCTGGTGGATTTAGCACGCAACGATTTGGGCCGCGTGTGCCGGGCGGGCTCGGTGCAGGTGAATGAGCTGATGAGTCTTGAAGCCTACTCGCATGTGCTGCATATCGTCTCCGATGTCGCCGGGGTTGCGCGATCCGGCGTCGATGCCGTTGATGTCATCCGCGCGGTGTTTCCGGGCGGCACGATTACGGGCTGCCCGAAGGTTCGATGTATGCAACTCATCCGAGAGTTAGAGCCGGTGCCTCGCGGCTTGTACACCGGTTCGTTGGGCTATCTGGGATTTGATGGCACGCTCGATCTGAACATTGCGATTCGCACGATAGTCATTCAGGGCCAACAGCTCTCACTCCACGCAGGAGCCGGCATCGTGGCTGATTCGATTCCCGAGCGGGAGTATCAGGAAACGCTGGCCAAGGCCCGGGCACTCATGAGTGCCGTACAAGAGCTTCAGGGATGCCGTCCGTAATTGAGCCCCTCGGCTGGACGGTGCCAACCGAAGCCGTTTCTCACGGCTGTTTTGAGACGATGCGAGCGTATCGAGCCAGAATTTTTCGGCTGGACGCGCATCTGGATCGCCTGTATGCGTCGGCAACATTCTTAGGTACCCGCGCGCCAGTTCATCGGAGGCGATTGCGCCGACAGTTGCTCGATGCGTTGGATCGCGCCGCCTTGCAGGAGGCGGTCGTCCGGGTCGCACTCTTGCCCCGAGCGAATGCCGAGGCGCAGCCCAGCATTGTCGTACAGCCGGTGCAGCTCCCTCCCGCCGCTGCGTACCGTCGAGGGTTGCAGGTCGCGGTGGTGCCGGCGCGAAAGTTTTCCATCGGCTCGATCACGCCGCAGGCGAAATACTCCGCGCGTCTGGGCAGCGTACTAGCCGTCATTGACGCGCAGTTGCGCCAGGCCGATGAAGCGCTCTTCCTCGATGAGTTAGGATATGTCACCGAGAGCACCGCGAGTAATTTTGGCATCATCCAGGATGGCGCGCTGCTCACACCCCCGTGTTGGATTGGCTTGCTGCCCGGCATTACGCGGGATGTCTTGGAAGAAATTGCGCACACACTGCGGATATCGATCCGCGAGCTGCCGTTGACTCGCCATGATGTCTACAATGCCGATGAGGCGTTTCTCTCGAGCACGATCAAGGAAGTGATCGGGGTGACGGAAGTGGACGGACGACGCATCGGCACAGGCCGACCCGGCCCCTTGACGAAACGGTTGCGGCGCGCGTTCGGGGAAGTGGTGGCGAAAGAACTCAGAATTGTGAGTAAGTGAGTAGGCGAGTAAGTGAGTGAGAAGCGGGAAACGATGATCGTGGTGAAGCGAGCACTGCTGAGTTGTTCGGATAAGACAGGGCTGGACAGTTTTGCCAAGGAGCTCAACGCGCTTGGCATTGAACTCGTGGCCTCCGGCGGGACCGCCGAGTTTCTGACCAAGCAGCACGTGCCTGTCAAGACCGTCGAGGCCTTCGCCGGCATTACGGAGCAGCTTGACGGTCGTGTGAAGACGCTGCATCCGAAGATCCATGCCGGCATTCTGGCTCGCCGTGATGAGCCTGCGCATATCAAGGCGGTCGGGCAAAACGGGCTGATCGATCTGGTGGTGGTCAATCTTTACCCGTTTGAACAAACGGCGCAGCAACCCGGCGTCTCACCACAAGACATCCTCGAGCAGATCGACATCGGCGGGGTCGCCCTGTTGCGGGCCGCAGCTAAGAACTTCTCCGGGGTGGCCGTGGTCTGTCAGCCCGCCCAATATGGCCTCCTCCTTGAGGCGCTTCGGCAAGGTCAGGGACGCCTGTCTGCCGAGCTTGCGCATCGGCTGGCAGCCGAGGCATTTGAGCTGACGAGTCGATACGATCAGGCCATTGCCGCATTCCTTGCCGTACCGAAGACACAGACCTCATCGAGCATAACCACCATTCAGCTCCAGCTGCGACAGGTGTTGCGCTACGGCGAGAATCCGCATCAGCGCGGCATGTGGCATGTGCCGGCCACCGGGATGGCCTGGGGGCTGGGGACGCTGACCCAGCGGCAAGGCAAAGAGCTCTCCGCTAATAATCTTTTGGATCTCGACGCCGCGCTGCGTTGTCTGATAGAATTTGACGAGCCAGCTTGCGCGATTGTGAAACATCACTCGCTCTGCGGGCTGGCCACCGGTTCGACGATCCGCCAGGCCTATGAGCAGGCCCTTGCCTGCGATTCGGAATCGGCTTTTGGGGGGATTGTCGGGTGCAACCGGCCGATCGATGCCGGGCTAGCCGAGACACTCAGCGAGACGTTTTTGGAAGGGATCCTCGCGCCATCTATTGAGGAGTCGGCGGCCGTGCTGTTTCGGAAGAAACCGAACGTGCGCGTCGTCAGCATGGATTGGCCTGACCGAACGGCACAAGGATCTGAATGGCGCCAGCTGCTGGGCAGCTGGCTTGAACAGGAGCCCGATGGGCTCACCGTGAAACCTGACGCGCTGCGCGTGGCCACGCAGCGGGCGCCAAGTACGCAGGAACGGACCGATTTGCTGTTTGCGTGGACGGCGGCGAAGCACGTGATCTCGAATGGCATCGTGCTCGTCAGCAATCGGGCGACGGTCGGCATCGGGCAAGGGCAGCCCAGTCGGGTCGGCTCGGTGCGCCTGGCCATCGACAAGGCGGGCGCGCGAGCTCGGGGAGCGGTGGCGGCCTCGGATGGGTTCTTCCCCTTTCCAGACGGCGTTGAGCTGCTGGCGAAGGCCGGAGTGACGGCGGTGATTCAGCCTGGCGGGTCGATTCGCGATGCCGAAGTGATTGCGGCGGCGAATCACGCCAAGTTGGCCATGCTCCTGACCGGCATTCGGCACTTCCGCCATTAGACATGGACATTCAAGCGCTCTGGGAGAAAGCGGTGAAGCAGACAGAGATTCTGCGGATGCGTCTGCAGGACCTCGCGACCTTTGACGCGACGACGGTTCCGTATATTTTTCTTGCCGAATCCTCGCTCAACCAAGGGGATACGATCGTGCGAAAAGGCCAGGTCCTCATCGAGCGGCCGGCGATTATTCTGCCCAATTTCTCGCCACAGTTCGAAGGCTTTGAGTTCGACCCCGCCGCGCATTTTAACGAACAAGCGTTGTCCACCTTCTTATTGGTGCGCGGGGTGCAGTTTCCCTCGTTAAAATATCGGCATCGACTCTCCTCGCTGGATGTCATTGAGCGTTCACTGCAGCAGGCCATCGGGCAGTTTAGGACCCAGCTGACCGCCGCCGAGGATATTAAGACCGGCCTCATCATTGGCCCTGAAGACGCTTGGCAATTTTCCTTGCTCGTGCTGGTGGGCGCGCTGGTGGTGCGCTCAGCCCAGGGGGATCTTCGTCGCATTCTTGAGGACTGGAGGAAGCGGCAGCATGACGTTTGACAATGCGCTGGCATCGCTTGACTCGTTTGTGAACTATGAAGCGCGTCGCGATGCCAAGGCGATGCGAGAGATCCGGCTGGGCCGCATGCAACAGCTCTGCCAGCATCTGGGGGATCCGCAGCGTCGGTTTCGTTCGGTCTTAGTCGCCGGCACCAATGGCAAAGGCTCAATCTGCGCTCTGCTCTACTCCATGCTTCGGGAGAGTTCACTGAGGGTGGGATTGTACACCTCGCCCCATCTGGAAAATTTCCGAGAACGAATTCGGGTGTGGATCGGCGAGGGGGCGACGCGCGATCGCACACAAGGAGACGACTGGATTGACGAAGCCAGTTTCGCCGCGATTACGGAACAGCTGTTGCCTGTCGCCAAGGCGATGGGCCGCAGTCCTGACGGGGGAGGCGCGCCGACATATTTCGAGATGCTCACGGCGATCGCGTTCCTCTATTTTCAGCAGCGCCACGTGGATGTGGCGGTGATCGAGGTGGGATTAGGCGGTCGCCTCGATGCCACCAACGTGCTGGAACCGGCGGTGGCGATTTTTGGGCCCATCGGGCTTGATCATGTCGACGTGCTGGGGAGCACGCCGGAGGAGATTGCCCGCGAGAAGGCGGGTATTGTGAAGTCGCGCCAGTTGGTCCTCACCGCGCCCCAGGCTCCAGAGGTCATGGCCGTGTTGGCAGAGGCATGCGAGGCGCAGGGTGCGCCACTGCTGCAGGTTGGCACAGATCTGACCGTTCGAATTCACCGGCACAGCTCCGAGGGGCTGCAAGTTTCGCTGACAGCCCTCCGAGGGATTTACGAGTCGTTGGAGATTCCGCTCCTCGGTCGCCATCAGGCCGATAATGCCGTGCTGGCCATCGGGGCATTAGAGGCACTCTCCGCAACAGGCGTCCCTGCGTCGATCGTCGAACGAGGCTTAAGTAATGTCGAATGGCCAGGGCGGCTGGAAGTGGTGCACGAGCGGCCGCTGGTCATCCTCGATGGCGCTCACAATCCGCAGGCCGCCCAGGCATTGGCCGACACGTTAGAGGAGCTGTATCCTGGTCGCCCGGTGCACCTCCTCGTGGGGATGTCATCGGACAAATCAGTGGAAGGGGTGGGCGAGAAGCTTGGACGAATCAGCGTTGGAGCGACTTGCACGAAAAGCCGCCATCCGCGCGCGCTGAATCCCACGGTGTTGGCCACACATCTGGGGCCGTATTGCCCGGATGTGCACGTCATGTCGGATGCGGTGGATGCCTACACCTATCTGCTGAACGCCGTGGCCCCAGAGGAGATTCTTGTCGTCACCGGCTCGCTATTTCTCGTGGGGGAGTTGCGCACGGCATTGCGGCACGCGCATGTGCGCCCAAAACGGGCTCAGGCTATGGAGACCTCGTGATGCCGGTTGTGCGAGTGGAATGGCTAGAAGGACGCACCGCGGAACAGAAAGCTCAACTGGCTGAGGCGATGACCAAAGCCTTTGTGGAGATCGCCAAGGTGTCCAAGGAGCAGGTCTGGATTGTCTTCGAGGACGTCAAGCGCTCTAACTGGTCGACGGGTGGGAACCTCCTTGGCTGAAGGCAGCGAATTAGTTAGGGGAGTTGAGATAGTCCATATAATCCGCGACGCCATAGAGCGCTTCTTTGACGGCCCGGATGCGCTCAGGCACGAAAGGGTGGGTGAGCCCGTACTGTGGACGCACCACCCCGCGCGGCAGATAGGCGAGGCGGCTGCCGTGCAGGTCGTGGATCGTCTCGAGAAAACTCAGCATCGCCTTCGGATCGAACCCCGCCGCCTTCAGATACTTCACGCCGAGCTGATCCGCCTCTAGCTCATCCTGCCTGGCATAGGCCAACTGAGTGGCTTGGAGTGCGACTCCCACCCCGTGAGCCGCGGCTCCTTGCCGAGCGGCGAGACTGGCCAGTTGCAGGATCTGCAAGCCCAGGGCGCTCTCATAGCGCTTGACGGAGTGCCGAGCAGCGATATGCGCAATTTCATGCGCGAGCACGCCGGCTAACTCGTCGTCGCTCCCAGTTTTTTTCACCAGGCCGTCATGGAGAAACACCCAGCCCCCTGGCAAGGAAAAGGCGTTGACCTCCGGCGCGTTGACCACGGCAAACTGGTACACGAGTTCGCGACGGTCGCAGACCGCCGCCAGGCGTTGTCCGATAGCACGCACCCGCTCTTGCATCGGCTCATCAGCCGTCAGCCCAAGCTCCTCTTCGACGCGCCGCGCAACCTTGCGCCCCATGGCCACTTCTTTCTCCGTCGAGGTCATGGTGTACTCTTGCTGCTGTGTGGCAAGGCTGAAATTGCTGCGCATGCACCCGGTCAGCGAGAGCAAAGGAAGGATGAGTCCGAGTCCACCGATCCGGGGCATGGTTAAAAGGTGAAGGACGAGTTGATCTCTTGCAGGTGCTCGACGGCGAGCCGGGCGGCTTTGATCGAGAGATCGATCAGCCATACCGTGTAGATGAGGACGGCCATCGTCAGCAGCAGTTTGACCAGGCGAGAAAACCGCGGATGTTTCCAGACCAAGGGCAGGCCGAACGGGCCCAGGACGAAAAACAGCATTCCCAGCACGAACCAGATGTTGTAATACCATTTCAGGGGTTTTTCGGCAGCAGACACCCTTGCGCTCAGAGGAGCACCGCACTGTTGGCAAAATCGGGCGTTCGTTACCGCGGCAACCCCACAGGCGGGGCAGAACGGCGGGGTGTGCATGGGAGCGAGCATGTCGCTATTCTACGACGTTTAAGGCAGAAAGGCCAAAAAATGCGTCGGCTCTTGCCGGGCAGCGTAGCCATCAGGCATACTTAAAGTAACTTAGAGTTGCTGAAGAAGGCGCACTCGGTTCCGAGCTACCAACACACTGAGGGTAGCTCGGCTTTTTGTGGCCTTCAGGTGAGGAGCATCATGCGACAGTGGCATTGGCCGAATGTAACAATTCAATGGACGAGTGCCTCCGAGCGACCTGAGGGCGGCCATGACGAAGGAGCGCGGCTGCGCTATCTCTCGTGGGGCTTGGCGTTAAGCACTCCGCTCCTGTCGCTGGCCACCTTGCTGGTCCCCACGCTCCACAGCTTCATCCTGAAAGACATCATCATCATCGCGTTCTGCGCATTCCTGTGGGCGTTGTGTATGGGTCGCGCGGCTGCGATGACCGGCTGGCATCGCGTGCAACGCCTGTTGTTGTGGGCGAATACCATCGTTATCTTGATCCTCATGACCGTCCTTATCAGTGCGACCGGAGCGTCCCTGAGCCCATTTTTCTGGCTCTACATGGTGCTCATCGGCGTCGAGCTCGCCTATGACCGCACACACGGCATCGTAGCCGCCTGGGGCTCCTGGGTGATGTTCTGTGCCCTCCTGATTGCGCAGCGCATGCCGTGGGGGTTGTCTATCGGTCACATGGAAATCCTCTGGACGGCGGATCACATCGATCTGATCGGCTTGCTCCAGTCGATCGGCATTACCGCGTGGTATTTCATCATCGCCCTCGTGACGACGGTCGGCTCGCGAGAGCTGGCCCGGCAAGAGCGTGAGTTGCGCGACCGAAGCGTAACGGTCGCACAGCAGCAACACGTGGTGGAGGTGGAGCGCGATCGGATCGAAGCCGAGCGCCGGACCATGGGCATGAAGCTCTTCGAGACGGATCAGTCGCGACGTCAGATCGAGCGCGACCGGCAGCGTCTTGAGCAGGAGCGCAAAGAATGGGATCTGGAGCGCGCCCAGCAAGCCCAGCGGCTTGCCGATGAACGGGCGGCAGCCATCGAGCAGATTCGAGAGGCTGAGCAGCGCACGAAGCAGCTCCAACGACTTCAAGAGCGCCTCGAGACTGATCGCGCCACCTGGGAAGAGCAGCGCACGCGTATGGTCAAGACATTCGATGATCGAGAAGCCGAACTGGCTGAGCGCGGACGCGGACTGGATGAGGCCATGCGCAATGCTGAGGCGCGGCGCATCCAGACGACGCAGTCCTTAGCGCAGCTTGAAGCCAACCTCCTTGAACGATTACAGCGGGTGAACGAGGACATGGCGCATCTGGAGAGCAGGCGGCGGGATCACGAGACGGCGGAGCATGACCTTATCGGCCAGCAAGAAGCGTGGGCGAAGAAGCAGGCACATTCGGCTCAGGCCTTAAAGCGAGCTGCTGAACGGATTGTGACGCAGTTGCGGGAGCTCCATGAGGCGCAAGAAACTTTTACGAAGGAACGGGAACAGGCTGCCGCACCAGAGCGCGATCGGACACACGCGGAGGCCCAGGAACGCCAGTTACAGGCCCGGGCCGAATCGCTTGAGCAACAGGAAGTTTCCCTCCGACAGCATGTGGAAGTGGTGAGTAAAGACCAGGCGCAGCTTGAGGCGCAGCGAGAAGAGCTGGCCGCGGAGCGGCAGCGCCTTGAGAGCCAGCGTCAACGACTGGCGACCGAACAAACCGAATGGAAGCAGCAGCAAGGACAGCTCTCGCGCGCCATGGCCTCTCCGAGAGCGCTGTTGGTCCGCCAGGCCCATCGAGCCTTGATTGGCCAAGCTAAACGGTTGCGTGAGCAGGGACGGGTACTCGCCAAGCAGCGTCATGAGCTTGAAGTGCGTGGGCGGGAACTGGTGTCCGACCGCGTCGATCCACGAATGGCGAAGGACGTGGAAGCGGCTCAACACGCACTGGCTGAGCAGCGACGGGCCATGGATTTAGCGCGGGCCAAATGGGAGCATGACCGGCAGGCCGCTGAAGAAGTCCTGGCGTCTCAAGAGCAGGAACTGCTCGCTCATCGGCGCGCGCTTGAAGAAAAACAACGCCTGCTGGATCGCACGCAACAGCACGCCACGCAATCCTCCACACAACAGGAACGCGATCTCTCCGATCGATTGAAGCAGGTCGAAGAGCTCCAACGACAGCTCGAACAGCAGCGACGGGATCTGGCCGCGCAGCGGGATCAATTGGACATCGCGCGCCAGCAAGTGACGCAGGAACGACAGTATGTCGAGCATGCGCAACAGCAGAACGAGGCCGCCAATCGCAAGATGGCCGAGGCCTCCTTCACACAGGCCCCAGATCGGTTTTCCTCCGAGACCCTCACCCTCTTGGCCAATGAGTTCAACGCCCCGCTGGCTAGCCTGAATGCGTTACTGGCGACGATTGTCGCGGGCGATCATGGCGAGGTGCCGGCGCCGGTGTTGGAAGCCTTGACCGATGTGGTCAAGACGAACAACCAGCTCCGGCGCGTCGTGGGCGACGCCATTGATATCGCACGGCTGGAGCACGGGCAATGGCGTGCCACGCTGCAGCCGATCAAGCTGCATCAACTGCTCACGCGCGCCGAGGAAGAGGTCCGCTCAAAGCTCTCACGCAAGGGTCTCTCCTATTCACGGACCGGCGACGCGTCCATCCTTATTTCAACCGACCCCGAACAGGCCCATCGTGTACTCACGGCCGTGCTCCGCAACGCCGTGCAGTATACGCATGAAGGCGGCGTGACCATGGCGTGCGCAGAGCAGCAGGGGCGCATGATTGTCACTATTGTGGATACCGGCGTGGGTATTCAACCGGCCCTCCTGCCGCAGCTGTTTGCCAGGCCTCAAATGGGGAGTTTGCTGCGCGGGAAAGGCATGAGTCTCTACTTGGCGCGCCGGCTTGCCAAGGCCATGGGCGGGGACGTGACGCTGGTCTCGAGTGAACTTGAGTCCGGCAGCACCTTCGCCGTGATCTTTCCCCAGGTAGCGACGGTTTCGCCGGCGCCTGAGGCCGTTCCAGCAGTTAAACCGCTGACCCAGTTCTCGTGATGGCCAAGCTGCTGATTATCACGCATGATGAGCTGCTGGCGAAAGCGTATGTCGCGCATCTGAGTCGCCGTGAAGGATTCTCGGTCGAACATCGGCCGACCGCGCAGAGCGGTCTGCGCCATGCGCGAGTATGGAAGCCGGAGCTCATCCTCCTAGATCTGACGCTGCCCGGCCTGCACGGGTTGGATGTGCTGAAATGGCTTTCGGATGTGCCGCGGCTGGTGAAGATCCCGGTGGTGTTGCTGGTTGAGCGTACGATGCAGCCTGAGGTGCTGGCCGAGTGCCGCCGCTGGGGCATCCACAGCACGCTCGACAAAGACACGTGCTCGTTGGAGCGGCTTGTGGCCCATCTCCACGATGTGCTGGAGCCTGCGTCGTCAACGTAACATTTTGCGATGAATATGGAAGGATACGTATCATGAACAAGGCAACGGAACGCGCCAAACCACAGGCCAATGCAGGCATCGCCCTCTTATCGTCCAAACAGCTCAGTCTTGAGCGGCGGCTGGCCATGGCCTTCTGGGTTATGTCGTTCCTGCCCATCCTTCTGCTGGTGGTCGCGCATATCTACGAAATTGATTTGGGGGTGGCGATTTACCCGGTCGTCCTCTTGGCCGTGGTGGGCTACTTCTTTATCGCACGACGCATCGTACGCTCGGTCTTGCTCATCGCTGAGCATGCGAAGGCCATCTCCACCGGCCAGCAGGTGGGATCGATCGAGATCGATGAGCACAATGAAATCGGGGAGCTCGCGCGCTCGTTCAACCGTATCAACCGGGAGCTGCAGCAAAAAATCGATGAGTTGGAGTCTTCCCGCGATCTGGTCAAACGGCTGCTGGCGCGCATCGGCACCGCCATTAACTCGTATGAAGGCATTGATAATCTGCTTTCGCTCATCATCGAAAACGCCGCCGCCGCAGTCGGCGCCGATATGGGGCATCTCATGCTGGTCGATGGCGAGAAGCAGGAGCTAGCCTTGAAGACGCACTGGTCAAGCAACGGCGAGGTGATGGGCGAGGGCTTCCGCATGAAACTGGGTGAGGGGATCGCCGGGTGGGTGGCGAAAGAAAGCCGTCCAATGCGCAGCCGGGCCCAGGCGGCCACGTTGGGTTTTACCCATGGCGCGGCAGAGGAATGCGCTGTCCTGAGCGTGCCGTTGCAGCTGCGGGATCACGCGATCGGGGTCATGACGGTCTTGCGCCGTGAGGCGGCACGGGCGTTTAGCGAAGACGATGAAGTGCTCTTGACGAGCATTGGGGCGCAAGTCGCCGTGGCGGTTGAAAACTATCGGCTCAACCTCGACGTTGAGCACACGTATCTTGAGACGATTATGGCGCTCGCACTCGCCGTCGAAGCCAAGGACCCCTACAGCGCGGGACACTCCAAGCGGGTCGGGTTCTACGCTACACAGATCGGCCAGATGCTCGGGTTGGATCAAGAGATGCTACGTACCCTCAATGATGCGGGGGTATTGCACGACATCGGAAAGATCGGCATCAAGGATGAAATCTTACTCAAGCCTAGCCCGCTCACGTCCGATGAACAGAAAATCATGCAGCAGCATTCCGTGATTGGTGAAGCGATTGTCAAGCCGGTACGCTCCCTGGGCAAAGTCGTCGCACTCGTGCGCTCCCACCATGAATGGTTTAACGGACTGGGGTACCCTTCGGGCTTGAAAGGGGAGGAGATTCCTCTGGGAGCGAGAATTCTCGTAGTGGCCGATAGCTATGATTCGATGATTACCGACCGCCCCTACCGAAAGCGCCTCCCGCTTGAAGAAGCCAAACGGCAGCTGACACAAGATGCCGGCAAACAATTCGATCCCACCATCGTCCAAGCATTCCTGAGAGTCCTGGACGCCAAAGACCAGCGCTTGGCATCCAAACCCGCCCCCACGACTACTTAACCGCTGCCTCTCTCGTCGGGTTAGAACCCGAGCGCGTTCTTGAGATGTTGGTGGACTTTTTGTAAATCCGGCTTCGCTAAGACACCCAATTTGCGCATGATCAGACTAGCCTTGACGGTTCGGATGATCCCGGTGACGAGCGAGGGAAATAGGAGTCCCGCGACTTTCCACTGCTCCAGTTTCGTGTCTCCGCACAAGAGCCGACGCACATTGCTCGTGATGGCTGCCACAATGACTTCTTCGCGACTGGCATGGCACGACGGGCTGCTGACGATCAGCGCCGGCCGCTTCTTCGAGCCCTGTCCCTCGGAAAAGCCAAACTCCACTAGGACGATCTCTCCCCGGTTATAGCCGGTCATAGGCGGCGTCCCGCTCGTTCTCC
>CAYNXT010000042.1:0-12941 GCA_964401235.1 uncultured Planctomycetales bacterium | reverse complement strand
TCCTATCTATGGTTCTCGGAAGGGAAGAAGACAGGCCAAATCGCGCTCCATTTTGGCGCGGATGATTTCGGCGGCACGCTCTTTGAAGAAAATGTCCACGCGGCGACCGATTTCATCAATAAAACCACCGTCGATGAAATCGTCATGCTCATTCAGGAATCCGGCTTTATCCCTGCCCAGCGCACCACTCTGTACGAGATTCTGCGCACCTTTGAACCCGCCATTGCATGAGCGTTCCAATCACTCAGTTATTGGATTGGACTCATCTAGTAGCACAATCCCTCAGCGGGAAGAGCCTCATACGGGAAGAAGCTCGCGCTATTCTTGCCTTGCCTGATGAGGAGGTGCCGCAGGCGCTGCAAGCTGCGTTTGAAGTCCGCAAGGTTCACTTTGGGAAAAAGGTAAAGATTTGCGTGCTGCAGAACGCGCGCAGCGGGTTGTGTCCCGAAGATTGCCACTACTGCTCGCAGTCCTCGCTCTCCTTGGCCAAGATCGATAAATACCCGCTCATGTCCAAGGAGCAACTGCTCGACGGGGCCAAACGGGCGTGCGATGCAAAGGCGAAACGCTACTGCATGGTGACCAGCGGGCGTGGCCCTGCGGATGACGAGGTCGATTTTTTCTGCGAGGTCACGCGCGAGATTAAGCAGCAGCATCAGCTTGAGATTTGCGTCTGCCTTGGCCTGCTCTCCGAAGCACAGGCGCGCCGGCTCAAAGAAGCTGGCGTAGGGTGGGTCAACCACAACCTCAACACGAGCGAGCGGTTTTATCCGGAGATCTGCTCGACGCACACCTACCAAGACCGGGTCGAGACGGTCAAGAACGTGCGCAAAGCCGGCCTGATGACTTGCAGCGGCGGCATCATCGGCATGGGTGAATCCGATGAGGACATTCTCGATATGGCGTATGCCTGCCGCGAGCTGCAGATGGACTCCATCCCGATTAACTTCCTCCATCCAATTGAGGGAACACCCATGGAAGGATTTAAGTTTCTCACACCCATGAAATGCCTCAAGGTGCTCTGCCTATTTCGATTGCTCAATCCCAAGAGCGAGATTCGGGCCGCTGGGGGGCGAGAAGTGAATCTCGGCCCTGTGCAAGCCCAAGCGCTCTACGCCGCCAACTCTATCTTCGTCGAGGGCTACCTGACGACCTCAGGCCAGAAGGCCGAGGAAGCGCATCGCATGATCGAAGAGCTTGGTTTTGAAATTGAGGAGCGCGCATGAGCAAGCGGTGGATTGTGACGGCTCTTGGAAAGGATCGGCCGGGCATCGTGGCTGGTGTGACTCAGGTGCTCTACAAGCTCGGCTGCAACCTGGAAGACTCGGCGATGACGCGGCTAGAGGGCGAGTTTGCCATCATGCTGATTTTTTCCAGTCCGGCAAAGGCGGGCGATGCGCAGTTGCGCAAGGCGTTTGAGCCGCTCGCGCGCCGGCTAAAGCTTGTCGTCCATTTAAAACCGCTGACCACGCAAGAAACCAGCGCGCCGCATAAGCGCGGCAACCCCTACCTGCTATCTGTCTACGGCGCGGATCGCTCCGGCATTGTCTTTCGCGTAGCGGATGCCCTCGCCCGCGCCGGGGTCAATATTTCCGATGTGCATACCCATCGAAGCGCCGGCAAGCCGCCATATTTGTATCTCATGCTCTTGGAGATCGAAGTTCCCGCGCGCGTGACGATGGTATCGCTTGAGCGGACGCTCAAACAGCTCGGCAAGCGGCTGGGCGTAGAAGTCAGCGTGCGTCCGGCTGAAACCGCGGTCCTGTGATTTCATAGTGATAGGCGCTGCTCCGTCGAAAAGCCCTTGCTGGGCAGCGGGTGACGCCGGAGGGGAGCCTGGCCGGCGGGCCGTTAGCCTGCGGCTTCCGGCGCTTCCTTCGCCCACCCAGTTTCGCTGGGTGCCCGGGCTCGGTCGCAGGACCCGCTGCCAGATTGCTGTTCGACACAGCAGATAGGCGCTCTTAGCCGATGACGCTGCCCATCGTACGGTTTCCGCACCCTCTCCTGAAGTATCCCACCAAACCGGTTTCACAAATCACCAAAGAGGTTGCACGGCTTATCGATGCCATGATTGCCACGATGCGGCACCATCCGCGCTGCGTTGGATTGGCCGCTCCCCAAGTTGGCAGCTCGCTTCGGGTGGCTGTGATGGATGCCTCAGCGCATCCGAAAGTAAAAGGCTCTCACGGGCTGCTCGTGCTGGTCAATCCGAAGGTGGAGCTAGTAGGCGAGACGATCATCCAGCGAGAAGGGTGCCTCTCCATTCCTGATCTGACCGCGAATGTGAACCGCGCTACAGCAGTCCACCTACGCGCTTGGGATCAGCACGGTGTCTCTTATGAGAGACGCTTAGAAGGGTTCGAAGCGATCGTGGCTCAGCACGAAGTGGACCATCTCGATGGCAAATTGTTCCTCGATCGCGTCGCTAACCTGAACACCGACCTCTTCCGCCGCAAGACCTATTTATGACAGAATCAACTTGGTTCGGGGTTCAGGGTTGTGGGCCAGGCTGTCCCAGAACCCTCAGCCCAGAACCCAGAACGAGAGCGCTAGGCGGTAATTCTGCTAGGCGCTCTTAGCTCTTGAGGGGTTCGATGACGCCGAGGCGGGGAACTGAGGGAATGAGGCCGGCCGCATGCGCTCGTTCGAAAAGCTCCTTGAGCGCCTGGCGGCACGGTTTAGAGAGGGTGAGCGACTCTTCATTCACGTACATGCCGATGAACTGCCTTGCGCGCGAGGGATCAATACCTCGCCCGTAGCGCATCGCGTACTCCACCGCTTCATCTTGATGGGCAAAGGCGTAGAGAATGCTGTCGCGTAAGATCGTAGCGACCTGAGATGCCTTCTTGCGCTTCAGCGCTTTCTTCACCACATTGAGTCCCAGCGGCAGCGGCAGCTTCACCTGTTGTTGCCACCAGGTGCCTAGATCTAGCACGGGCAGCAATCCTGAATCGCGATACGTCAGTTGCCATTCGTGGATGACCAGTCCAGCATCGACGCGCTTTTCAAGTACCGCTTGTGGAATCTGCTCAAAGGGCATTTCAACCGGCGTAAACGGTGGCACGGCCAGTCGCAAGAGTAAATAGGCGGTTGTCTGAACCCCCGGCACGGCGATCCGTTTGCCTGCAAGTTCCTGAGGACTGCAGGCTGCCAACGAAACGACAATAGGCCCGTAGCTCTGGCCTACGCTTGATCCGACCGACACGATCCAGTAGTCCTTCGCAAGCACCGGATAGCTTGCGGCTGAAATTGCGGTCATATCCAGCTCGGCCTGCAGCGCGCGCCGGTTCAGCGTTTGAATATCTTCGATCACGTGCTCAAACGCCAGCCCGTTCATTGGAATCGCACCCATGGCGATGGCATAGAACATGAACGCATCGTCCATGTCCGGCGTATGGCCGACGCGAACCGTCCGTATTTTATTAGTGAGTAATTGACCCATCATAATTCGCTCACTACCATTCTTCGTAGTGGAGTTTTTCCTTCGGGACGCCGAATCCTTGCAGATCGCCATAGACCGATTTGACGACCTCGAGCCATCCGCAGATATAAATTTCTTTGTTCGAAAAATCCGTGATGTGCTTTTGAAACGTCTGCTGAATATGGCCGACTTCTCCGTGCCACTCCTTGGGACGGCTGACGGTGCACAGATAGTGGAAGTTGCGCCGCACGCTTGCCAGCGAGCGGAACTCTGATTCATATAACAAAGTATGCTCATACCGAGTGCCGAACACGAGCCAAATGTTCTTTGAGAAGTTGATGTGGATGAGGTGCTTGATCATCGCGCGAAACGGGGCCACACCCGTGCCGGTGGCCATGAAGACCGGTTCGTACTCCATAGGCTCCTTGAGGATGAAGTTGCCGTGCGGGCCTGAGACGGAGACGGTGTCCCCTTCTTTCAACTGCCAAAAGTAGGTCGAGGCGATTCCGCCTTCCGCGTGCTGGACGCAGAGCTCGATCTGGTTAGGCTCATGGGGAGCGCTCGCAACCGAGTAAGCCCGTTTGACGGTTTTGCCCTGATGCGGGACATTCAGAATGATGAATTGTCCTGCTTGAAACTGGATCTGCGGGGGCTCAACGAACTTGAAGCGAAACCCGCGCACGTTATAGGAGAGCACATCAATATTCTGGACAGTCGCGCGAAAGGTGGTGGCTGGCATCGTCGGTGTGTTAACGTCGCCGTATTCTAGCAGAAGCGCCAACCCCTTGCCATGTTTCTCAAAAGTGGCGGGGGGGGTCCCGGCTCGTAGTTGGTTCGTGCTCGTTACTCATCGCCATGAGGTGACCCGACCGATTCGCGAGCGACCTATGCGGACTCAGCCCGAGCGCGCGGCCAGGTACCAAACCCACGGCCACCGCTGTCTGACGCCCCCCTAGCCGGGGGGCGGAGTTCGGTGGCCGGGCCGCGCGTCGAGGGCGCCCGGAGTCCGCATCGGCGCGAGCGGACGGTCGGGGTCACACTTTCGGAGATTGACGCTTTTCATAGAGTCTGTTATGGTGCTGGCGATCGATGGACCACGCTACTCAACTTCGCGCATTTCAACGACGACTCCTCGCTTGGTATCGCCTCCACCAGCGCGATCTGCCCTGGCGCAAGACACGCGACCCCTATAAGATCCTCGTCTCGGAAATCATGCTCCAGCAAACCCAGGTCGACCGGGTCATTCCCAAGTACCACCAATTTCTCAAACGCTATCCTACCGTCAAAGCGCTTGCCCAAGCGAAAACCGCAGAGCTGCGCCGCCTCTGGTACCCGCTGGGCTACAACATCCGGCCCATGCGGCTGCGGAACATCGCTCGTCGGAGCGTCAGCGATCATGACGGCCAGATTCCAAATTCGTACGATGGGTTGATCGCTATGGACGGCATCGGGCGCTACACCGCCGGCGCGGTGCTGAGTTTTGCCTTTGAGCAGGATGCGCCCATTTTGGACACTAACGTCGCGCGGCTGCTCTCGCGCTATTTTCGCGTCAAAGTGGTGCCGAAGAATGCTCGCGCGCAGCAGCGGCTCTGGCAGCTTGCAGAGGCGGTCATTCCGCAGGGCAAGGGATACGACATCAACCAAGCAATGATGGATTTAGGTGCGACGGTCTGCATGGCACGTGTGCCGCAATGTTCCCGCTGTGTCTTGCGCAAAACCTGCGCGAGTTTTCCATTCAATGCCCAACGTCAAACGTGAAGCCCCACGTGCGTCCGTGGGGCGGAATCCTGAGCGAGTGCGTCAGCGCGAGTCGAAGGACCACCACTCCCTGCACGCCGCCGTCGCAGTCATTGAGCGGCGAGGCCGGATTCTCATTTGCCAGCGCCATTTCCACGATTCATTCGGGGGTTATTGGGAGTTTCCCGGCGGCAAGCGCGAGGTGGGGGAGACCTGGGAGGCCTGCCTGCGGCGCGAGGTCTTAGAAGAGGTTGGTGTGACCCTTCGGGGCATTCGACCCTACGACACGATGCGCCATGAATTTGAAGACGGTATTGTGTCATTTAAAGTCTTTCGGTGCACCATTGCAGGGGGTACTCCTAAACCATTGGATTCAATGATGTTACGATGGGTAAGGATCCAGAATCTGCGCCGATACCGGTTTCCACCTGCTAACCAGCCTGTCCTTAAGCGGCTTATGCAAATGCGGTAGCTCAAGCGCCTGCGGCGTGCTATAATTGATGATAAGACTGGGAGGTTATGGCGATGATCACACTAACGGGAACCGCGACACAGGAAGCAAAACGGCTGATCGAAAAAGAGCAAAAACCTAATATCGGACTTCGAATCGGGGTCAAAGGTGGAGGTTGTTCAGGGATGTCCTACGTGTTGACGCTTGATGAGGCGACACCCAAGCAGTATGACACTGTCTTTGAGCAGGATGGGATCAAGATTCTGGTGGACGCCAAGAGCCATCTGTACCTCGATGGCATGACCATCGACTACAAGACCAACCTCATGGGCGGCGGCTTTGAATTCAACAATCCTATCGCCAAAAAGTCGTGCGGCTGCGGACATTCGTTTAGCGCCTAAGTCACCGGTGTGGATTATTCAAAAAAGGCTCCGAGACTCGGAGCCTTTTTTCATAAATGGCGTATGAGTTAATTTTATTTGATCTGGGGGGTGTGGTGGTCGATGTGGAATCCGACCGGCTCGTTCATCAGGTCTCGCAGCTCATTGGACGGCCATTCGAGGATGTGCATGAGGTGGTCTATCATGAAGAGCTGCTGTTGCCGCTGGAGTTGGGCCATGTGCAGCCGGAACAATACTATGCCGGACTCACAGAGCGTCTGAGCATTCCTTGGACGTATGAGCAGTTTGTCAGAGCCTGGAATGACATCTTGCGCGAAAATCCTGCCATCATCCGATTGGCAGAGCGGCTGCGGCAACGTCATCGGCTCATCGCCCTGTCCAATACCAACGTGCTGCATCTTGAGTACATGAAAGCCATTCCGTCACTGGCCGTCCTGCACGATTGGGTAGCCTCTTGCCATGTCGGGTGCCGCAAACCTGATCCGCAGATTTACCGTCTGGCTGTGGAGCGAGCGGGTGTGCAGCCGAGCGAAGCGATTTATATCGATGACCGGCCTGAGCTTGTCGAGGCGGGGCGGCAGGCCGGCTTAACCGCGATTCGGTGTGAGGATAGCACGCAACTAGCGCAAGATCTTCGAAAACTAGGAATTGAAGTATGAGGATGCAATCAGATCCTGTCCCCTATCGGAAAATACTCTTCGTCTGCATCAACAAACGTCAGCCCAATGAGACCTGCTGCGCGCATCGGGAGAGTGAGGCGATTGCCGAAGCGTTGAAGGCGCGCGTCAAAGCGTTAGGAATGTCTCGAGCGGTTCGAGTGAGCAAATCCGGCTGCCAAGACGTGTGTGCGAAAGGGCCCAACGTGATGGTGTTCCCGGATAACGTTTGGTATCATGGCGTGACACTAGCCGATGCCGATCGCATCATTCAAGATACCCTCCGAGACATCGAACCCTCTGCGGTGAGCCAGTGAAGCGAATCCGAGCAACCCACCTATTGCATAGTTCGGGGAGCCATTCTTTCTAGGCGCGTTAGCCACCAACCTGAGTCATCACGAAGTCCTGATGTGCGATGTCAGGGCGGTTTAGGAAGTGCTGTTCGGGCCGGAGGAACACCGCGGTGCCGACCTGACGCTTGATCTCCTCACGCGGAACACCGGTTCGCAGCATGGTCTTGAGATCCAGTTCCTCTTTGCCATGGAGGCAGGTCTTGATTCGGCCGTTGGCCTTCAGACGGATACGGTTGCACATGGCGCAGAAGACGTTGGAGAGTGGGTTGATGAAGCCAACCCGCGCCTTGGTGCCGTCGATCATGAAACTCTTAGCCGGTGAGTGAGGATCCGGGTCATCAGGAATCAGAGCGTGGAGTTGCTCGATCTGGCCCCGAGCGAATTCATTACTCAGGAACTTTCCCTCCCGTTCCACATTCACCAAGGGGTTCGTCGGCATCCACTCGATGAAGCGCAGCTCGAGCTCCTGTTCGATGGCAAACCCAACCAACGCCAGAATCTCGTCGTCGTTCACGCCTTTCATGAGCACCGTGTTGACTTTCACGGGATCCAAGCCCACCGCTTTCGCCTCGAAAAGTCCCTCCACAACCTCTTGCCACCGATCCATGCCCGTGATCGTGGCAAACTTCTTACGTGAGAGCGTATCGAGGCTGACATTGACCCGCGCAAGCCCTGCCTTCTTGAGCGCTCGGGCATGGCGCGCAAGCAGCACGCCGTTTGTCGACATCGCAAGCTGTGTAATACATGGGATCCTGGACAAACGCTCCACCATATCCACCAGCCCAGGGCGTAGCAGGGGCTCGCCACCAGTCAAGCGGAGCTTCGTAATGCCCAGTTCAGCAAAGATCGTCGAAAGCTCCACTAGCTCGTCATTCGTCAACAACTCACTGACGCGGCTCTTGCTGACATAGCCGTTCGGCATGCAGTAGAGGCAGCGCAGGTTGCACTTGTCGATGACCGAGATGCGGAGGTAGGTAATGTTCCGTCCGAACTGGTCAATCATCGATCGTCTGCCGCCGTGACGAATGCCTTAAGGGCTCTCGCGGTAAATGCTCTTAGCGTCATATCTCGCATTCGAGTCCCGCCTGCTGGCGGGACCGGCGCAGGGCGTGGGATCATCAGCGTTGGCCTTTTCGATACGCACCGCGCAGAACTTAAGTTCCGGCTGTTTTGAGAGGGAATCGAACGCCTCAATAGTGGCCTGGTTCACGACCGCTGCTCCTCGGAGGCTCCCCCAATGAAACGGCATAAAACACGTTCCAGGTTTGATCGCCTGTGTGAGCCGGGACTTGGCCTGGGCATAACCTCGGCGGGAATGCACCGTCACCAGCTCCCCCTCGCCAATCCCAAGCTGTGCGGCATCGATGGGATGCAACTCAACAAACGGCTCGGGTTCTTTCTTCATGAGGACGGGGATCCTCCCGGTGCGCGTCATGGTGTGCCACTGATCCCGGACTCGGCCCGTCGTTAAGATCAAGGGGAACTGTTCATCGGGCGGTTCAGCCGGCACCTCGTACTCATGCGGACAGAATTTCGCCTTGCCATCAGGATGGGCGAAGACGCCGTTGGTGAACCGGCGCATTGTCGAGCGATGGTGCACGGTCGGGCATGGCCATTGGAGCGATCCGCGTTTCAGCCGCTCGTACGTCACCCCGCCGATGTCGAGGTCTTGCCCGTGGGTCAGGCGTTTGTACTCCTCGTAGACTTCCTCCGACGTGCGAAATGCGAACGCGTGCCCGAGCTCCATGGCTTGGGCAAACCGGCAGATGATTTGCCAATCTGGCAGGGCCTCGCCGGGTGGATCAATAGCCTGCTCGACGTAAGAGATGCACCGTTCGGAGTTCGTGAGCGTGCCATCCCGCTCTGACCACTGGGCCGCTGGGAGAATGACATCGACCAACTGCGTGGTCTCGGTGGGATGATAGATATCGTTGACAATAACGAGCTCTGCCTTGGCCAACGCCTGCCTGGCCAGCGCCAGGTTCGGCATGGAGACCATCGGGTTGGTGCAGAGAATCCACACGCTCTTGATGCGGCCCTCTGCGAGCGCCTTGAACAGCTCGACCGCCGTGAGGCCGGGCTTGGGATTGATCCGTCCTTCAGGCAGGCCCCACAATCCTTCGACCGCGCGTCGATCCTGTTCCTTCACCACGAGTCGGTGACCTGGCAACAGATGCGCTAACCCTCCCGTCTCACGCCCACCCATTGCATTCGGCTGGCCGGTGAGCGAGAACGGCCCGGCACCTGGCCGTCCGATCTGGCCTGTCGCAAGGTGCAGGTTGATGACGCCGTTGTTCTTCGCGGTGCCGTGTGTTGATTGGTTGAGCCCCATACTCCAGAAGCTCATCGCCGCCTTGGCGCGTCCAAACAGGCGAGCGGCTTTCCGGATTTCGTCCACCGAAACGCCACAGACCTCGGCCGCGCGCTCGGGCGGGTATTGGTTGAGAAGCACCTGAAGCGGCTCCCATCCGCTCGTGTGCCGCTGGATGAATCGGGTATCGATCAGTCCCTCGTGGACCAGGACATTCAGGATCGCGTTCAGCAGCGCCACATCCGTGCCCGGCTGAATGGCGAGGTACACATCGGCGATGTCGGCGGTGCGGGTCTTGCGCGGATCAACGACAATGACCTTCACGCGGGTTGGCGCTTGGAGCTTGCGCCGGCGGATGCGCTCAAAGGTGACTGGATGGCAGGCCGCGGTGTTCGTGCCGATCAAGAGGAAGCAGTCGGCCAGCTCGATGTCGGCGTAGCAGCCGGGGGGTGCATCGGCCCCGAGCGACGTGACGTAGCCGGAGACCGCGGAGGCCATGCACAGTCGTGAGTTGGAATCCACGTTGTTCGTGCCCAAGAACCCTTTGGCCAACTTATTGACCACATAGTAGTCTTCCGTCAGCAACTGTCCCGAAATGTAGAACGCCACCGCATCCGGCCCATGGTCTTGGATGATTCGGCGCCATTGTGTCGCGATTCGCTCAAGCACCTCATCCCACGACGTTCGCTGGAAGTCCGCGTCACGCGTGGCGCGCATCATCGGGTGGGCCAGGCGGTCAGGTGTGTGCACCATCTGCGGCAGCGTCGCGCCCTTGCCGCATAACAGCCCGAAGTTGGCTGGATGGTTCGGATCGCCGCGAACTTTGAGGACGCGCCCCTCCTTGCTCCCGACTAACACCCCACAGCCAACCCCGCAGTAGGGACACACCGATTTGTTCCAGGTGAGCTTCAGATCTTCTTCAGTGAGCGGCGTCTCGACGATCTCGCCGGTCTCCTGGACGACCTGCATCACGATCCGCTCTGGGCTCATCAGAACTTCACCGATATGTTCGGAATCCCTCGCGGGCTTCCCCGGCCCGTCGCTAATCATCGCTGGGGCGGGCTGACCATGCAAGCTGGGGTGGCACCCGCAGCGCTTCGATCCTCCGGCTCAGCCAGGAGAGGTGCCAGCCCCGCTGCACCAGGCGCAGCAACGCCAAGCATCCCAACCCGGAGAGACCGAAGCAGAAGAACCCCACTCCGTAGGATCCGGTCAGGTCTTTCAACACCCCAAGAAATGACGGAAGCAGAAACCCTCCTAAGCCTCCAGCAGCCCCTACCACGCCCGTGGCCACGCCGATCTCCTCGCGGAAGCGCTGGGGCACTAACTGAAACACGGATCCGTTGCCCATGCCCAGAAGGGCCATGACGACGAACAGCAGCGTCGTGACCAGCCACAGCGGAGGCAGCGTGCCCACCGCGATGAGGCCGACCGAGGCACAGGCGAACAAGGCGGTCAGCATCCGCGTGCCGCCGAAGCGATCGGCCAGGTATCCACCAACCGGACGCAGGAAGCTGCCGGCGAAGACGCACAGGGCTGTGAAGTTCCCCGCCATCACTTTTGCCAGGCCGTACTGGTCATGGAAGAAGATCACGAGGAAGCTCGCCAGGCCTACGAAGCCACCGAACGTAAAGCTGTAGAACAGGCACAACCACCACGTGTCGCGCTCGCCGCACAGCCCCAGATAGTCTCGCAACGGCTTAGGAGCGGGTTGAGATGGACTCTCCTTGGCCAAGAGGCTGTAGAGCAGCAGTGTCATCACGACCGGGATGAGTGCCAACCCAAACACGCCGTGCCAGCCGACCCGCTCGGCTAGGCGAGGTGCCAACAGCGCGGCCAGGACGGTGCCGCTGTTCCCGGCGCCGGCAATGCCCATGGCGAGGCCCTGATGCTGTGGGGGATACCAGCGACTGGCGAGGGGAAGTGCAACGGCGAAACTGCCTCCCGCAATCCCAAGCAACAGCCCGAGCGCCATGAACTCGTGCAAGCTTCGTCCAAACAGCCACGCCCACACCAAGGGAATCATCACCAAGAGTTGGCTCAGGATCCCGGTCCGTTTGGGACCGATGCGGTCGACGAGAATACCTAGTGGAATCCTCACCAGTGAGCCTCCCAGAATCGGGATAGCGACGAGCAGTCCCTTCTGGCTCGCGGTGAGCCCGAAGGTGCTGGCGATGTGCACGCCGAGCACGCCGATGAGCACCCACACCATGAAGCTGATATCGAAATACAGAAACGCCGACAACAGCGTTGGCGGATGTCCACTTTTCGCAAAGTCTTTCAGTCGCATCGTGCGTCCTCCATGGTGGGTGACCTAGTCGGTCTTGCCCGTGCGGATCGTGTACGCCTCTTTGACGTCGCTGACGAAGATCCGGCCATCACCCGGGTGGCCGGTCTTGGCGGTTGTAAGAATCGTCTCGATCGCTTTGGCCGCATCACCGTCCTGGACGACCAGCATCAGGCAGAGCTTGGACAGTTCGCCGTAGACCGCCGCGCCCACCTGAATCCCCTTCTGCCGGCCGCGGCCCAGCACATCCCACTTGGTGAGGGCGGACAGACCGGCTTGCTCCAATCCCTGGATCACTTCCACTTCCTTCTCCGGACGGATAATCGCTTTGATGAGTTTCATGGTTCGCGCGCTCCTGTGGAAATCCGATAGGCTTCGGCGACCTCGATGACGATGATTTTCCCATCGCCGAACTCGCCGGTCTGATTCGCGCGAATGATGGCCTCAATCGTCTCCTGGGTTTGGCTCTCCTCGACGATGAGATCGAAGAGCGCCTTGGGAAGAAACGCCGGACCCTCGGTTCCTTGTGCTCCCCGGAGCCCGCGCTGCCGGCCACGGCCCAACACGGGAAAGATGAAATACCCGAGACAGCCGATCCGCGCCAATTCTTCTTTCGTCGCAGTGGCCTTCTTGCGACGGACGATCGCGATAAGTTCAACCATCCCACCCCCTAGCTGCCAGCCCACATGGGCTGGCGAACAATCGGATGGGTAAGACTGGCGATCATGTTCGCGGCTCGCCAAAGGCGAGCCCAGCTAGGGGGTGGGACCATGACTGAGCACCAATTTACCCGCTGCAATGACCAAGACCCCCGCCAGCAGCCGACGCAACCACAGGCTTGAGAAGTAATGCGCCCCGAGCCAAGCGCCCGCGAGGCCGCCCGCAAAGGCCGCGATCACCAGGGGAAGCATCGACTCCACATGAAGCCGTCCTGCGATCAGGCGTCCTGCGAGTCCAGCGATCGAATTGAGCACGATGAACGCCGCCGAGATCGCAGCCGTCCGCTTCACAGTGGCCCACCGTAGCAGCACCATCAGCGGGCTGAGGAAAATACCACCACCCACCCCGACGATCCCCGAGACCACACCGAGGAAACCTCCGACCGGAAGTGCGACAGCCAGTGGAGGTGCGATTGGACGCTCGTGGTCGCGTAGGTTCGGGAGGCAAAGCCTCGCAGTCGCCACCAGCAAGCACGCGGCGAGGAGTTGTCGATAGAGTTGTGCTGAAACCGACAACCAACCGCCAAGCGCCGCCGCAGGAATCGAGGCGAGCGCAAATGGCCACAGCAGCGCGAACGAGCCGTGGCCGGCGCGCCAGAACGTCA
>CAYNXT010000041.1:0-12965 GCA_964401235.1 uncultured Planctomycetales bacterium | reverse complement strand
AGCGCCCACCGCGCTCGGCGCAGCCGCCGCCATCGAGGCGGCGGCGAAGTGCCGCGCCGGGTAGATGTGCGGCCATTCCGCGGCTGCCCTGATGGCAGCCGCTTCAGAGGAGGTGAGGATGGCAGAGGCTGTATCGGATCGGGTACGTGCGATCATCGCCGAGCAGCTCGGGGTCAAGCTGGAAGAGGTGACGGACACGGCATCATTTGTCGAGGATTTAGGCGCCGATTCGCTTGATACCGTTGAGCTCGTGATGGCCCTCGAGGAAGAGTTCGGGGTTGAGATTCCCGATGAAGACGCCGAGAAGATGACCAACGTCGGCGAGGCCATCAAGTACATTGAGACCAAGGCTGCTGGCGCGAAATAGCCTGGCCATTCGATAGCGTGTTGAGGACGTCCCGCCGTTGGCGGGACGTTCGCATTTTCTAAGCTTCAGAGGTGTTATAATGTCGCGGATCGTCGTGACAGGGGTGGGGGCGGTGACCCCCGTTGGTAATGAGCCACCCGCCATGTGGGACTCGCTGCTGGCGGGGCGAAGTGGCTTGGGGCCGATTACCTCCTTTGACGCCGCGGCGTTTACTTCCCGCATCGCCGCCGAGGTCAAAGCCTTTGACCCGGCCGCCTACCTCAACCCCAAAGAAATCAAACGCACCGAGCGGTTTGTGCAGTTTGCCATCGCCGCCTCGCGCCAGGCGCTCGCGGATGCGAAGGTGCAAGTCGGCAGCGAGAACCCGTTTCGCTTCGGCGTCGTCATCGGCTCGGGCATGGGCAGCATGCACCTGATCGAAACCCAGCACGACGTGCTGCGCACACGCGGCCCGCATAAGCTGAGTCCCTTCATGATTCCCATGCTCATCTGCAACATGGCTCCGGGCCATGTGGCCATGGACATTGGGTTTAAAGGCCCTAATTTCTGCACGACCACCGCGTGCGCCTCAGGCGCGCATGGAATCGGAGAAGCGTTTCGCATCCTCCAGCGAGGCGAGGCCGATGTCATGGTCGCCGGCGGAACTGAAAGCTGCATTACCGCTATGGCGGTTGGCGGGTTCTGCGCCCTGATGGCGCTTTCGCGCCGGAACGATGAGCCGATGAAAGCCAGCCGTCCATTTGATAAGGAGCGCGACGGCTTCGTCATCGGTGAGGGGGCCGGTGTCATGGTGCTAGAAACCTTGGAGCATGCCAAGCAGCGCAACGCCCAAATCTACGCGGAGCTTGTTGGCTACGGCCGAACCGCCGATGCGTTTCACATGACCGCGCCGGATCCGCAAGGGGAAGGAGCCGCACACGCCATGTCGTTGGCCCTTGAGGATGCGAAGCTACGGCCGGAGCAGGTGAGCTACATCAATGCGCATGGAACCTCGACGGAGCTCAACGATAAGATTGAAACACTGGCCATTCACAAGGTGTTCGGGGGCGCGGCCAAGAAGGTGGCTGTGTCGTCGACAAAATCGATGATGGGGCATTTGATTGGGGCGGCCGGCGGGGTCGAGGCAGTAATCAGCGTGCTGGCAATCCGCCATGGGGTGATGCCGCCAACGATCAACTATGAGCACCCTGATCCTGATTGCCATCTCGACTATATTCCGAACCAGGCGCGCAAGGCGCCCGTTGAAGTGGCGCTGTCGAACTCGCTTGGATTCGGAGGACACAACGCCACGTTGATCTTCAAAGCCTTCCGCAGTTGAGTAAGTTATGGTAAGGTTATGGTGATATGTCCCTTCAGCAACGAAAACAAATCCTGGGCGAGCTGCTCGCGGAACGGGGGCTGGTGTCCTCCGAAGAGCTGGCTCGCGCCCTTGCGGAGCAAAAGCGCACCGGCGAAATGCTCGGGACCGTCCTATTACGAATGGGATTTGTCTCGAGCGAACAGCTTCTGCCGATCTTAGCCGAGCAAGTGGGCATTCCGTACATTCGCTTGGCGGAACTGTCCATCACCCCCGAGGCGCTGGCCAAAGTGCCGCCAAGATTCGCCAGCCACTACCATCTCATGCCGCTGAATCTCACGAATAACACCCTCCAAGTCGCTATCGCCGATCCGTTTGACGTCCAAACG
Organism: uncultured Planctomycetales bacterium; assembly: GCA_964401235.1. GTDB lineage: Bacteria > Omnitrophota > Gorgyraeia > Aquiviventales > Aquiviventaceae > CAYNXT01. The sequence goes on along the minus strand of CAYNXT010000041.1, from coordinate 10,912 downwards.
CTAGACGAGCTGCGCCTCTTGCTGGATTGCGATGTGAAACCGGTCCTGGCCTCCAAGCGGGAGATCCAAGAGCTCATCCACCGTCACTATGGGGTCGGAGCCTCTGCCGTGGAGCAGCTGCTGGATACAGGAGTCATTACGAAAGCCTCACCCGTTTCAACCGCAGAGGATCTTACTGCTAAGACTGATGAAGCCTCGGTCATCTCATTCGTGAACCAGCTCATGCTCTCCGCTGTGCGGGACCGGGCTACGGATATTCATATCGAGCCATTTGATCAGATCATTCGAATTCGGCAGCGTATCGATGGCGTCATGTATGAGATTCCCCTTCCGCAGGATCTGGTCAAGCTGCACCAGGCAATCGTCTCGCGCATCAAAGTGATGGCCAAGCTTGACATTGCCGAGCGACGCTTGCCGCAGGATGGCCGGATCAAGGTGCGGCTGGACGGCCAGGAGCTGGACCTGCGCATCTCGGTGCTCCCGACCTCGTTCGGCGAAACGGTCAATATCCGCTTGCTGTCTTCGGCGATGCTCTTTAGCCTGGAGCAGTTGGGCTTGAGCAAAGATCAGTTGGCGATTCTGAAGTCGGTAATTGACAAGCCGCATGGGATCGTTTTCGTGACCGGGCCGACCGGCTCCGGTAAGACCACCAGCCTCTACGCCTGCCTGTCCAAACTCAACACCCCGCACGTGAAGATTCTGACGATTGAAGATCCGGTCGAGTACCAGCTCACGGGTATTACGCAGCTGCAAGTGCATCCGAAAATTGGCTTTTCCTTCGCTCAAGGGCTTCGCTCGATGCTGCGCCACGACCCTGATATCATGATGGTGGGTGAGGCGCGCGATCCGGAGACCGCCGAGATTACCATTCGCAGCGCGCTGACCGGCCACCTCGTGTTCTCGACATTGCATACCAACGATGCAGCCGGAGGCGTGACCCGCTTATTGGACATGGGCATCGAACCGTTTCTCGTGGCCTCCTCGGTGCTGTGTTTTATTGCTCAGCGTCTGGTCCGCGTGGTGTGTCCTTCGTGCGCCGAAGAGCAGCCGGCCGATCCAGAACTGTTGCGGGAGTTTCAAGTGACTGAGCCGCTGCCGCCATTTTTGCGCATCGGCCGCGGCTGCCAACAGTGCAAGAACACCGGCTATAAGGGCCGCACGGCGATCTATGAGTTTCTCGTGGTGAATGAGCCGATTCAGCAATTGATCCTCAAGCGCGCCTCCTCGCAGGAAATCGCCAAGGCCGCGCAGCAGATCGACAAGATGCGCACGCTGCGCCAAGATGGTTGGCAGAAAATTCTCAAGGGCATGACCACGCCTCAAGAAGTGCTTCGTGTCACGTGATGGCTCAGTTTACCTACCGCGCGAAAGACAGCACACTGCATGTTATCCAGGGGACGATTGAGGCGGATAACGAATCCGCGGCCATCAGCCGCTTAGGCAGCCAGGGGATTTTCCCGATTTCGATTGTGGAGGCCGGCGCGCCTGTCTCCGCCAGCTCGCTGATGGCACCACGGCGAGTTTCTCCCCAAGTGCTCGCCTACACCACTCGTCAACTCGCGGATCTGCTCGGGGGTGGGCTTCCCCTGCTCAATGCGCTCACCCTGCTCTCAAAGCAGACCGAGCACTCGACGGTGCAGCGGGTCATTGAGTCGTTAGCCGCGTCGGTCCGTGACGGCCACTCCTTCAGCGATTCATTGGCGGATCATCCGGAGGTGTTCCCATCCCTGTACATCAGCATGGTGAGGGCGGGAGAGGTGGGTGGCGCGCTTGAACAAGCGCTTTCACGCTTAGCCGAGCTGGGCGAACATGAGGCGGAGCTGCGCGGGCGATTGGTCAGCGCTTCAGTGTACCCGCTGTTTGTGCTGGTGGTAGCGATTGGGATGACCTTGATCCTCATTACGTACGTCATCCCAAAACTCTCATTGGTCTTTATTGAATCCGGGCAGCTCCTTCCATTACCCACGCGCATCCTGCTGGCTATCAGCGGGGCCTTCACCCAGTGGTGGTGGTTGCTGCTGGCCGTGCTGATCGTGCTCGGCTTCGGCTTGCGTCGGTGGATGGCCAGCGGTCCGGGCAAGGCGGCCATCGATCGTGCGCTGATGAGGCTGCCGGGGCTTGGCCTGCTGGTGCGCAAACTGGAAACCGCCCGTTTTACCCGTAACCTTGGCGTGATGATCGGGCAGGGGGTTCCAGTGCTGCAAGCGTTGGACGTCGTATCGCAGAACATTGGGAATACCTTGCTGCGCCGGGCGGTGGTGGAGGTTGAAAATGCGGTGCGTGACGGAGCGAGCATCGCCTCGGCGCTGGGTGATTCCGGAGAGTTTCCTCCGTTTGTCAGCAACATGGTGGCCATCGGTGAGGAGTCGGGCGCGGTGGATACCGCGCTGCTGAAAGTGTCCTCGACGTATGAGCGTGAAGCGGATCGGGCGATCCGGACGCTGACGACGGTCTTAGAGCCGATGTTGTTGGTGCTGGTGGGTGGCGTGGTGATGTTCATCGTGTTGGCGATGTTGTTGCCGGTTTTTCAAATTGGATTGGTGATTCAATGAGAAATACCAGGGGCCTCACGCTTATTGAACTGACGCTGGTGATGGTGATTTTAGGGGTGCTGGCCGCCATGGTCGTGCCGAGGCTGGCCGGCCGGACCGAGCAGGCCAAGGTTTCCCGGGCTCGGGCGGACATCGCAGCTGTCGGTTTGGCGCTTGATTTGTATGAGCTGGACTTAGGGCAGTATCCTGAGGATGAGAACTTAGAGGCCCTCTTGCAAGCCCCCTCCGATGGCGGGGATCGATGGCGCGGACCGTACTTAAGGAGAGGAAAGATCCCTCTGGATCCCTGGGGCCACCCCTACAGCTACAAGAAGGTTCCGAGTGGCGGGCAGGACTATCAGTTGAACTCGATGGGTCCTGATGGCAAGCCAGGCAACGACGATATCACCAACGCCGACTAATGATTCTTCAGCCGGGCAGCGGGTCCTGCCACCTGCGGGACCCCGCCGGCTGGCCTGATGCCGCATGGCCCAGGCGCAGTCGTGATCAACGAAGCGTCCTCTGCCCAGGTCGAACGGCCAGTCGGCAGGGGCCTCCCCTCCGGTGTCACCCGCTGCCCTGCCATGGGTTTACCCTCATTGAGCTGGTGTTCGTCATGGTCATCGTCAGCATTCTGCTGGCCAGCACCGCGCCCCGGTTTCACCATACCCAGAACCGGCTCCAAACCGAGCAGTTCGCCTTTCAGTTGGCCCAGCTGTTGCGCTATGCCCATGAGCGGGCGGTGACCGAGATGCAGGAGGTTGTGTGGGTGTGGGATGAAAAGGAGCGCCGGTTGCAGCTTGAGGTCGTCCGCGCCGATCAAACAAGCGGGCAACTCGTTTCAGAAACGCTGGAAGATCGCTTTACCATTCAAGAACCCCTACCAGATGATTTGGAGATTCTTCCCACCCGTCACGATGTCCCGGTCGACCGTATTCGTTTTTTTCCCGATGGAACCAGTGAGCGTACCTCGATCAAGATCCAGCGAGACCATGCGGAGTATGTGGTGAATGTGGATCCGGCGACCAGCGATGCTAAAGTCTCGGCAAGGACTGCTGCTCGTTGAAGCGGTGCTCTCGGCGGTCGTCATCGCCGTCGGCCTCGTGCTGATCAGCCGAGGGCTTTCCAGCCAGTTACGGGCGCTTCATTCCCTTGAAGAATACGATATTCTGCTTCCCCTAGCCCAAGGTAAGCTGCTTGAGTTCGAAAGCAAACTCTTAGCCAATCGACCGCTTCAGACCGAAGAGCAGTCCGGCACCTTTTCTGAGCCCTTCGAGCAGTATCAATGGAGCATCGCCAGTCCCGGAGAGGTGCTGGATACGCAAGGCGATGTGATCGCCAAGCGCCTGGTATTGAGCGTGGAGCGGCGCGACCAGAAATCTGCCGTGGTCAGCTTGACCGCGCTGTGGCCCCCCGAAGAGTGGGTACCGGATACATGGAACTGAAACCACTAGCGTATAGCGTAGAGCGTATAGCGTATAGGAAAGCATTTACGTTCGTAGAGCTGATTGTGGCGGCGACGATGATCTCTATTTTATTTGTCGGATTGGGCACCCACTTACGGGGCGGCATTACCGTCTGGGAGCGCGCGACGCAAACCACCGAAGCCTTGCAGCGCAAGCGGGTGGCATTGGATCGCTTGGAGCGAGACCTGGCGCATGCTTTTATCTATGATGCTGAGAAGGCGCACTATGGCACCACGGCCGGTGAGCTGCCCCAACCTGAGTTTACCGGTCAGTCGCTGGCATTTTTTACACTGGAGTCCCAAGGCAGCGGCGCATCACCGACGGTGCGTTTCGTGACCTACGAATGGGTCGCACAGGAGGAACAGCTCGGGTTAGCGCGCACGAGCCGCTCAATCGGCCAGGCGCGCGCGAACCCCTCTGCTGCGCCGACGCAAGAAATCCTGTTAACCGGCGTCGAGTCGCCCGCCTTCAAGTATGCCTATCTGCCGAAGGATCCGGCAGTAGCCGGCGTGGAATGGTATGATGACTGGAAGCCAGATCCGATTAAAGAGTATCTCCCTCGATTGATTCGAGTCTCAGGGCGCGTTGGGTCACGGCCGCTCTATCGGATGATGGCGATTTTCTCAGGCTCCTTAGTGGAGTATCCATGAACAGGCTGCGAAACCATACTGGCTCACTCTTGCTGATTACACTGGGTATTGTGACCATTTTGTCGGTGCTGGCGGTGGCCATCGCCCGCTATTTGTCCATGGATGTGCGGCTGATGCGCTACCGATTGGCGCGCGAGCAGGCGAAAGTGCTTGCGCGCAGCGGCGTCTATCTGACCATTCATCGCCTGAAAACCGATGCCAACAATGCGGATTGGCTGCAAGATGACTGGGCATCCCTGAAGCTCGATGGGATCTCTGTGGAAACCCGCGATGAGGAGCGTGCGTTGAATCTCAAGCGGATTGGGGACGTGAAAACACAGTTTGAAACGGCGTTAGGAAACATACAGGATGTCGAGCGGCTTATCGATTACCAGGATACCGATTCGACTGCGCTGTCGCCGTTAAGTCTTGAGCAATCCGACACTCCGCCATACTATGCGAAGAACAGACCATCGGTTCGTCTTGAGGAAGTTGCAGATATTCCTGGCATCAGTGAGGAGCTCGTCTCCCAACTTAAGAAAATTGCCTCAGTATTTTTGGAATCGACCGTCAAAGCTGTAAATATCAACACGGCTCCAGCCGAAGTCTTGCAGGCATTAGGCTTAGCAGGGTCCGCGATAGATGCGTGGATACCGCTTCAGCAGCAAGGGCGGTATTTTGTGGATCTCGCGAATCTTACGGTTGATGACAATTCAATTCCCCCTCCGTTGCTCGTCAGCGATCAAGCATTCGATAATGCACGCCGGAATAATGATATTGGGATCACTTCGCAGACCTTTCGAGTGGTGTCGGAAGGGGTAAGCGGACAGCCGGCGGTGCGCTACCGTGTCGAAACGGTCGTGCAACGTAAAGCTGCCACAGGCACCTCAAGCCTTTCCGTGCCTCTGCTCGCCTGGTCGGAGCTGCTCTAGTCTATGGCTTCTCGTCTCGTCGTCGAATGGACGCGCGCAACACTGCGCCTGGCCCTCTCTGAAGGGCAGGGTGATCGGTTTCGGCTGCGCGCCGTGCGCAGTCAGCCGCTCGGACCGTCGGGGATTGCGGGCGAAACGATCCGCTCGCTCCTGGGCAAGCGCCCGCCTGCCGTGACCGAAGTCATCGGGGTCATCCCGCGGGAGCAAGTCATCACTCGCCTGGTCAAGTTTCCTTCCGTCCGTACGGCCGAGCTAGCGTCCATGGTAGAACTCTACGCCAAGGCTCAACTTCCCTATCCAAGAGAGCAAGCCTTGTTCGATTTCCATGTGGTGAGCCGGCAAGAGGGGTTCAGCAATGTGGCGATCATTGCCTGCCAGCGTGACGTGGTCGATCGGCTCTTGAGTGTGCTGCGCGAAGCTCAGTTGCAGGCCACTCTGGTTACGGTGGGCTCCTGGGGCGTGTTGGCCTGGTACCAGCGCGCCGCGCGTCCCGCATCCAGTGAACCCTGTCTGGTCATGAACGTGGATGATACCCGTACGGATCTGGTCCTGATTTCCGGAGGAAAGATTCTTTCCAGCCGCAGCGTGGGGCAGGGGGCGGATGATTGGGAGCTGCTGGCCGATTCGGCTGAGCTCTTAGCACTTGAAATCGACCGCAGCCGCGCGGCAATCCGTAAGGAGTTGCCGAGCACGGATGTGCGTTCGTTCCTGCTGACCGGCTTAGGCCCCCTGACCCAGTGGAGCGAGCAGATCTCCAAGCGATTAGCCATTTCGCTTGTGTCCGTGGATAGCCGTCAGCACTTTCCGGAACTCAAGGGCGCCTTCTCCACGCCAGCTTCGTCGGTGGTGGTGGGCGGCCTTGCGTGCAGCACGTTAGATCAGCTTCTCAATTTAAACCCAGTCCAGATGCGCGCAGATGCGCGCCATCGACAGCAAGTCAAGGAACTCACCCTCGTGACCGGCCTCTTGGCCGGAGTCATGATCTTGGGATCCGGCTTGTTGATGCTGGAGATGGGCCGCGCCCAGCAGCAAGCCCTCGCGCTTGAGCAGGCGCTCAAACGAATCGAACCTGCCGCTAAAGATGGACAACAGAAAAGCCGGTCTATTCAAATAGTCAATGGGCTGCTGGAGGAGCGACGCCGACTGGCGGCCATGTTATCGAGCGTGTTTCAAACCACGCCAACCTCCATCACTTTGGAAGTAGTCAATATGGAGCGCGCCAAGCAAGAAGTCACCCTCCGCGGCAGCGCCTCATCAACCCAAGAGGTGCTAGGGTATGTGAAGCAGTTGGGTGATCTTGCCGATATCGATAGCGTACAGTTAAAGTACGCTACCGCCCGCTCCACCCCATCAGGCGAGCGCACCGATTTTGAGCTGTCGCTTCGGCAGCGTGAGGAGCACTCATGAGTGCGGCTCCCGCCAATACGCCCACCCCCCGGGGGGGTAGCTTTCAATTGAAGCCCAGAGAGCGGCGCCTGGTTTTCATTTCTCTGGTGCTCATCAGCTGTTGGCTGCTGGTATCGTGGTTGGTGCAGCCGCTGTGGGACCGGAACGCAGCACTTCGCCTGCAAGTTGCAACGCATACGGAAAAACTGGACAAGATCAAACGACTCGTGACTCAAATGCCGACGATCCATGAGGACTACCAGCGCATTGCCGGTTATCTCACCCAGGCGGACAACGAAGGCGTGCAGCGCGCGCTGCTGAGTGATCTGGAAGCCCTCTCTCGCTCCTCAGGCGTCCAGCTGAATCTTAAGCCGCGACTCACCCGCCGGGAAGGTGAGCTCACGCGCTATGAAGTCGAAGTGGATGTGGAAGGCGATCAAGCGAAGCTGCTGCACTTTCTTGATGGCCTCATGGGTATGCCGAAGCTCATCGCCATTGATCGATTGCGTATTTCAACAGTGCCTGCCAAACCGGATCTTCTTCGGGCGAATGTCATGGTGCAGCACTTCACAAATTCTTCTTGATCTTTTATTAAGAAGTCCATATACTCTCTACCTAGAGAGTATATGGAATCGGCTGTTCAAAACGTCTATTTGCTTAAAGACCTCTCCCGCCTAAGCGGCCATTCCATTCATACCATTAAGTTCTACCTGAAAATCGGTCTCATTAAAGAGATAGGACGCAGTCCGCAGACCCGCTTTCGATATTTTGATGATGGCACGCTGCAGCAGCTGTCCAGAGTGCGTAGTTTGCGCAAAGAAGGTAGAAGTCTCATGGAAATTCAGCAGGCATTACATCCAGCCTCCAGCCTCCAGCCTCCAGCCTCGTCGATTTCATGAGCTACTACACCGCACTTGGCTTAACGAAAGAGCCCTTCTCGACCAGCCCTGATCCAAACTTTTTCTTCCGTTCCAGCTCCCACCTGCAAGCTTTGACCCGCCTTGAAATCGCGATTCGGCTGCGTCGTGGTCTCTCGCTGATCTTGGGGGATGTGGGCACCGGTAAGACCACGCTCTCGCGCACCCTCCTGGGAAATTTTCCCCAGGAAGACGGCTTTACCTTTCATATGATCATGGATCCCTCCTTCGATTCCGAATACCAGTTTTTGCTGCACCTCTCTCGCTTATTGGGCTTGCGTACGATGGGCAAGTCCACGCTCGATTGCCGCGAAGCGATCGAGCATCATCTTTTCCAGGGCGGGGTGATGGAGGGGCGCACGACCGTGCTCATGATCGATGAGGGGCAAAAACTCTCGCTCGATATGCTCGAGAATCTCCGCGTGCTGCTCAACTACGAGACCAACGAATTCAAACTGCTTCAAGTCGTGATCTTTGCTCAGATGGAACTGCTGGGGCGCACCAGGCGCATCAAGAATTTCATCGACCGGGTGGCCTTGAAGTACATCATCAATCCATTGAATGAAGAAGAAACCGCCGAGATGATCCATTTTCGTCTTCACTCAGCCGGCTGGCCCGAGCATGAGACGCTGTTTTTGCCCGAGGCAATTGAAGCCATCTATCGCTTTAGCCAAGGATATCCTCGTCAGATTTCGCTGCTGTGCCACAACGCCTTGGAGGCGCTCGTCATCCACGAGAAGCGCATGGTCGACGCCTCCATTATCCAGGAGCTGATTTATCATGAGTCCCGATGGGTCCACGAGGCCCCTGCCTGAAGAAAAACTCCTGAAGCTGATTCGGGAGAAAGGGCCCAAAGCCGCCGCGGCAGCCACCGCTGTCACCGGGGATGTGACAGCGGCGTTATCGCGCGGGGCCGCCGCGCTGAGTCAGGGCAAGGCTGAGCATGCGCCTATGCGCTGGCCCATTCTGGCTGCTGGGGCGTTAAGTCTGGTGCTGATTGTCGAGGTGGGATGGCTGCTGATGTTTTGGATTCGGCCGCTGCCGGCGGTCGAAATCCCGACCGTAACACCGCCAGGGATGGTGGATCCTGTGCCCATGGTGCCGCAACCGCTGGACGTGCCGTCACTCGCGCAGAGTGCTTCCCCCGCGCTTTTTGCTCCATCGTCGCTCCCAACGGATGGTTCAAAACCTCGCACCGGGATGAGCGATACGGCCAAGCGATTGGCTTCTCGACTCACGCTCATGGGCATCATGGCCGGCGATCCTGCCCAAGCCATTATCGAAGATACGGAAACTAAAAAAAGCTATTTCGTGAGCACCGGCCAGCTCGTCGTGGAAGGTGCCGTGCTGGAGCAGGTGTTGGAGAACCGCGTGATTCTTGACTTAGATGGCGAGAAAATTGAGTTGTCATTATAAGGAAGGGAGTCATGATGCCTATCAGGCAAGACGATAAACGTGTCACCGCAAAGACGCGAAATTTCGCAAAAACGCAAAGAGTATTTGTCGGTTTCTTTTGCGTCATTGCGATCTTTTGCGATTTTGCGGTGATGCCCTTTGCGATCGCGCAGCCGATGCCTTCGACTGGCAGCCCGCTTCAGACGGGCCAGCGGATCTCACTGGATCTCAAAGGCGTGGATATTCTCGATGTCCTGAAACTGCTCTCGCAAAAGAGCGGGTTGAACTTCATCGCCGGGCGCAATGTCAGCGGCCGGGTGACGATCTTTGTCAGCGATGTGGATGTCTGGGAGGCCTTCGAGCTCATTATCGGAGCCAACGACTTGGCGTATGAGCGCAACGGGGACATCATCACCGTGATGATGGCTCGGGACTACGAGCTCATCTATGGAGAGAAGTTCCAAGAACGCAAAGAGAACCTGGTCGTGTCGCTGAAGTACGCCAAGGTGGCCCAGGTGTCCACCGTGCTGAATCAGGTGAAATCTTCGGTGGGGCGCGTCGTGGCGGATGAAGCGACCAACACCCTGATTGTGAATGACATTCCCATGAAACTGGAGGAGATGAAAGGGCTGCTGGTGCAGCTGGACCGGCCCACTGAAACGCGTGTCTATAACCTAAACTATGCCGAAGCGGAAAAGATGAAAGAAAAAGCCCAAGAGCTGCTCTCGCCCGTCGGCACGTTCACCTTTGATCCGCGCACCAACAAGGCGGTGGTCTCAGACCTCTCGGATGTCCTGCCGCGGGTGGATCAGATGATGCGAGCGTTCGACACGCCGGATGGCCAAGTGCTCATCGAGGCCAAAATTGTCAATGTGGTGCTCAATGATAAAATGGATTTGGGCATTGATTGGAAACAGGTCTTCAGTCATGATTTTGCCGGGCGATCCAATTTAGGTAAGTTAAACGAGATTGTCTCAGGGGCGCGGACTGGGAAGGGTGGTGGCTTACAGCTGTTCACCGGCCCTGATGATAAGATTCAAATCATTATTGAAGCACTCAAATCGATTACCGAGACTGAAACCCTGGCGAGCCCGCGCATTTTGGTGTCGAACAACCAAGAAGCCAAAATTCTGGTCGGGCGAAAAGAAGCCTTTATCACCTCTTCCACCATCGTGCCGGCGACTGGGGCTCAGCAAATTAGCCCGGAGGTCAAGCTTGAGGATGTTGGAACCAAGCTCTTCGTCACCCCCAACATCAAGCGGGATGGCCATATCCAACTGAAGATTCGCCCAGAGGTGAGCTCGGTCGCCGAGACCATCACGACGATTCAGAATACCGTGGTGCCCATTATTCAAACTACCGAAGCGGAAACGAATGTGCTGGTCAAAAGCGGTGTGACGCTCATCATCGCTGGGCTCATTGATACGCAGGATAAACGTGATCACACGCGCGTCCCTGGTTTAGGTGATCTGCCTTTTCTTGGCGCGCCGTTTCGGACAAAGAATACCACCAAAAAGAAGACGGAACTCGTCGTCTTTCTCACGCCGCAAATTGTGTTGCCCGATGGCTCAGCGTACATTCCTCCAACGTTAACAGATATCGTCTCGGATGAGTCGCTCCCACAGATCATCTTGCAGGACCCGGTGCCGGCTGTCT
>CAYNXT010000040.1:693-13058 GCA_964401235.1 uncultured Planctomycetales bacterium | reverse complement strand
TGCACCTCCATCCCACGCTAGGAGACTCCACGACTCCACCGCTCGCGGCCGCCTGGTTGGTTCGTTACCGCCAGCTTCTTAGAGCGCGACTCGAAGCGGATCAGCCTCAACGTGTTCCAGGTATTGGTGAGGAGATTGCCCAAAAGTATTCAAGTGATGAGGAAGCAATCACCCAACTCTTGCTGGAGTTAGCCAAATATGAGCCAGACTACCCGAGCCTTTCGGCGCCTGTCACTCCCACTCCTGCGGCGACTACTCCAGCTTCTCCTGATGTCCCCGGAACAGACCGCATACCGCCCGGCAAAGGCGGGAAGAAGGGTGAAACGGGGGCGGTGACGGTTGAGCGAATCGCTCAAACAGTTCGATCTCTCGCACAGCGTTTCATGACATGGCTCAAGCAAGCACGAAGCGGAACCATCGAATCGGCTGACGATCTTGTCCCGGTATTTGACCATACGACACGTAATGTCGTTCGCCTTGCCACGCGAGAGGAAGTGCATCGTACGGGTGCTTGGCACGAAGGAATCCAAGCGTATGTCTTGACAATGAGCCCCAGCGGCAACGTCCGCGTACTCATGCAGCGTCGATCGAATCGTGTCGATGTTTCCCCAGGTCAATATGACCAAAGCCTTGCGACACAGCTGCTCGCGAAGGATCGTGGGGATAAAGAAGCCGCTCTGAGGCGTGGTCTTCGGGAAGAGCTGGGCATTCCAGAAGAAGCCATCGAATCGGTAGCACAAATTGGTCAAGAGGGATGGTTGCGGGTCCGTGAACGGCATTCAGAAACACCTGCAGTCCTTAACCGCGAATTTATCACACCATTCTTGGTCAGGGTCAAGAGCGAGATGGTTGGGCGTCTCAGTCCGAAAGTAGCCTCGGCAGAGTGGGTAGACTGGGAGGAGTTTGTCCGTCGACTTGAAGCGAATCCAGAAACCTTTACCAAGACTTCGCGTTTCTGTGGACTTGACCCCGTCATGCGGGAAGAAACCGAGTACGCCATCGAGGCCTTGATGCATGGTCGTCCCTTAAGGCCATTTCCTCTGCGCCGACACGGCTATTATAGCTATCCCGGAGAGTGGGACGTTTTCCTTCCGATGTACCACGATGGCACCGTAGCATTTTATGTCTACAACTATCGCACCCATGGTATCGAGCACTATGGGCCGGTTCGCTCATTTGAAGTCTATGATAATGGGGGACGAGAGCATTTGGCTGTTCGCATCACCCGTGAGGATGGCACAAACTACCTGTGGCAGGATGGCAAGCTTGAACCCACCGGCCGGCGCGCCGATGCGACATCACTGCGCCTGATGGACCAAATCATGGAACGCTTTGCCACCGAAATGGAGGCGATGCGTCAACGGCTGCCACTGACCGAGCGCAAGCGTCTCATGGATCTTGAGCTGCTCTATACGCAAAAACTGCGCACGCTCTGGTCTCGTGTCATGGCAGGCGATGTAATCCTCACCGATGCCCTGCGACTCTCAGAGCGCGAGACGCCCCCAGCCCCAGATCAGATTCAAGGCGATCAGATTGTCTTTAGTCTACCAGGTACCTTTGACCCGCCGCACCTTGAGCATCTGGATATCCTGCTTGCTGCGATCCTGGCCATCTCCGAGCGAGAGCAAGGCCACCCGCACACGTATGCCGCGTTTCTCGCGCTCAACGGCGATCAGACGCCAGGACCAGATGAGACCAGCGCCTGGAAACCGAATAAATCATCTGTGCAAGAGCGGTATCGCATGGCCCAGATCATCACCGCGCCGTTTGCGCCGCTGATTCGTACCTCGAGCATGAGTCTTGAGCATCCGGCATTATCAGGCGTGCAATTTATCAGGCGCATCGCCGAGCTGAATCGACATGCTGTGGCCTCACCTGAAACCTCGATGACCTATTACCTCGTTGTGGGTGCCGACACCTGGGAGCGCTGGGGTGCCATGTTCACTCGCGCGATCCCGGCCTTTCAGCGCCGCACGGCGCATGTTACCTTCAAGATGATCGTCAGAGAGGATCCCCGCCATCCGCTAGATCGGGCCGCGCTGGCTGCGCTGCCCTTTGAGGTCGTGGTTATGTCCGACTTGCGACTACTTGGCATTCGCTCAACAGACATTCGCGACATGGGTGACTATGATCTTCTACCAGCTCCGATACAGGACCATCTGACCCGCACCAGCTTGTACCCAAGCCAGAGGAAAAAGGAAGGCGAGGAGGGGGCGGTGTGGCAGGGACAACCGATTGCCGCGCGAGGATGGGCCAGGGTGGTGAGTGCGATCCTCGCACTGCCGCTGGTGGTGTGGGCGACCAGGGGGGTAGCCTCCACCGGCACCGAGCCGACGCTGCGAATGCCAACGGCTGACGCTATGAAGGCCAGTCAGGCTCCAAAGGCCGTGAGTGGCACGGTGAAGCAGTTGCGTTCGTGGTTGACGCAAGGAGCGCTCGTGAGGCGACCGGAGGAGATTCGACGGCTCCGGCCGGAACAGGTTGGCCTGGCCATCAAATTGCTCGACCAATTTACTCGACGATATCCCAAGCAGGCGGAGGTGTTCTTCTACGTCAATTCAGAGGTGCTGACCATTGGCCAATACCCTCCGGTAGATGGAGCAGAGAAGCTGGATCTGCCCTTGAATCCCTTGGGCTCAGGTCCGATGCATACGGTGCAGGTCCTCATCATCCGCCAACTCTACGGAAAAGTTTATCAAGCGGTTCAGGCGCATATTGCCGCCCCAAACCTGCTGACCGTCCGGCGTGTCTTACGGCGACAGATCGGCGACGCCGAAGAGTTTGAGGAGGGTGCCTGGCTGTGGTTTGGCCTGGCGGAGCGGCGTGCTCCTGAAGGACTCGTCTTCATGTTTCGTTTAGACCCGCAGACCCATCGACCAGTCGCGGTATCCGTGGATCTCCCAGCCACCCCCATCATCATCCGCAAGGGCGAGGGCGGCTCGGTGACGCTAAGAGAAGAACCCACCATTGAGGATGATCTTCGATTGGAGTTGGATCGAGTGAGTGCTCAGAGTTCATTTATTCAGGGAGATCCACAAGCGATGCTATTGAGCATTGGCCGACAGTTAAAAGATGGCCGAAAGCGTATCGCTAATCATCACACAGGCCTTGAGGATCTTCGATTGGAGTGGGATGGGCCGGCCTATGTGCGGCGAGCCTTTAGAATTCTAGATGCTGTCTTTCAGAGATACGACCATATTCGGGCACGGGGTGGCTGGGATGATGGTGTCCCGTATCGATCTGAATTCCTGCGAGAGCTCCGTCGGACAAGCAATGTGTTGAAAAGCCTGCGCAAGCGCATCAGCCGCAAGCGAGATAAGCTTCAGAAAATTGATCGGGAAGATGGTCGCAGGCCCCGCGCAACGCCGGAGCTCGATCGCATGGAGAAGGAGCTACTCCAAAAGGAGGCCATGTTTGAACATTGGCGCGCAGATGTTGCCCAGCGAAAGACTACCGAAAGCGGCTCGGTGAAGAACCGCATCGCACAGACTCAGAAGGCACGGGACATTCTCGTGCGAACTGGCACGATTGTTTGGGATGACTCCACAGCCTCTTATCGTCTAGGTGATGAGGTCTGGGGCATGGCATTGGCTGAATTCTACCAAACAGTCAGTGCCGTTCAGGACGAACCGACTCGTTATCCACTCGGCTGGCGAATACAGCATACGCTTGATGTCGGACTTAATTCCTATCGACTCACTCTCCATGTGGACTCTGCTGTCCGCAACCCGAAGCTCGAGTCCTTTTGGATTGACACTCTGAAGAATCCAAGTGATCCGTATGACACCGCCCTTGCTCCAGAGCCGAGCGCTTCCAGACTCGCGCTCACCAATGTTCCCTCGCTGCAACATCAGAGGCTTGAGTCAAGTGGATGGATTTCCTTGGTCAGGCTCACTCCTCCTACTTACGGACTTGGAGCGCCCTTGCGGGTGGCGGTGGAACGACGGGTCGCGCTCGATAACGCCTTTCGAGAGTTGCTCTTGAAGGGAGCGGTGGGGTTAGTGCCTGCCAGAATAGGGGAGCAGGACTATACGATCGCCATCCAACTCTCTCCTCATGTTGTCGTTGCAGCGACAGACGCAGCGGTGCCGATTGATGCTCTTCATCTGCACTCGATCAGGACAGTTAATGGCGCAATGGATTCCTTTGAAGGGGGCATTTGGGTAGACTCTGTGCCGGCAGTTAGGCGTCCCGCAAGACCGCGTCACTATACCAATCGAGAAGCGGTCATTGAGGCGCTACAGCAACTGGCCGCGCAGGGTGTCACCAGGTCTGACCGTGGTAATAGATTTCAAACGGTACGACATGCGGCGAAGCGATTTGGTATTCGCGTAGATGACTATGTCCAAGGTCAAACCCCTGAACCTATCGATCGCGCGGCTTACATCCTTCAGCGTGCACTGCCGGCTCTTGCCAGCTTGCACCACGCAAACTCTACGCGGTTCACGCTGAGGCAGTACGAGAAGCTTGTTCGTCCCGGTCGCAAGTTCAGGGAAACCAGTATGCCTCGGGATGATTTAGCGAGTCTTGTGGATGCCGGTTACTTGGACTCGAGCTTAATCCGGGAGGGGGCCTTTCGTCGACGACACTATGGGATCACTCAACAGGTTCTTGACCTCATCGCCCAACGCGCTGCCGCATCGGCTCCCGCAGTCACGACCGCACCCTCCGCCATCGCCGGCGAGCGCGGGGCGGTGGAAGAACAAGCTGCAAGCTTCATGCTGCAGGCTCAGACAACCCTGGTTCAGGGTTTGGGAGAAATAGAAAACCTCGCGCGCTCGCGCGAGGTTTCTGAGAGGATCACCGCTGAGCGTGGCGTTCGCGGTAGCGGTCCACGCCGATTAGCACAATCGCCCCCAGAGCAATTAGTAACACCGCCACAAGGCCGGCAATCATTTCAGTCCTCCTCGCGGTCATCCACCGCCAGCCACACGCCTACCCCAAACAACGTGAGTGTCGCGCCGGCGACCGCTCCAATGAACCACACTCGTAGCGCTCCCGATAACCTAAAGAGGTATTCGCCACCAAACGCTGCCGCAATGACAACGATAATGAGGTTCTTCGTCAACGAGCTGATGAACCGTTTTCTCGCCTTCGTCAAGAGTCTACGCGACGCCATCATTTCTAGTCTAGCCGACGGAGATTGGCATGTCAAGATGAGGGAAAGCGGATACTTCCGTCTGGCGGAGCGCGGGGCGGCCTCACGAGTGGCAAGTGGCAAGTGGCAAGTGACGAGCAGTTCACCTATCACCTATCACCCATCGCCCGTCGACGAATTCGGCCTCCAGCCTCCAGCCTCTAGCCTCCTGTTATTACCCTTGCTCTGGCTCTGGCGAGGAACACAGCCGCTGACGTGGTTGGTCCCCTGGGGCGTGTTTCGAGGAGAGACGGGTCCTTCTCTCCCGGCGCCGCCTGGCGTCAGAGAGCGTGTCTTGCGCTCGGCTCAAGCGCCCCGGGAGGGCGTTTCGCCGTTTACAGGGGCCCACATTGTGTCTGCAAAAGGTAGCGGTTTCTTGAATTTAGAGGCCCCAGACCGTGAGGCCAGGGATCGAAAGGCGGACGAAATCGTGATCGATGGACGCCAGGTTGCGCAAACGGTGAAATTTGAGCGTGGCGAGGTGGATGGCGTCATGGGTCAAAAGGCCGTAGCGTTCACTCAGCCGACACCCCTGCCAGAATTGGCGACGCGTCAGATGGACCAACCGCAGCGGCCAGCGTTGCAGCTCCAGGAGCGCTCGACGAGTCTCGCTCAAATGGGCAATGAGCTGGGGATGTTTTCGCAGATAGGCCGTCGTCTGCCGGGCCGGCAAGCCATATCGAGCGCTCACCTCAGCTCGCAAGAGTCCGTGCCGCACCTCCGCGAGCACCAAGACGGACGTGCTCCCTACCAACGCTTTCGCCCAGATGCGTTCGAGAAACGTGGTACAGAGAAGATGTTGTCGCAAGAAGTGCCCGAGGAAAATATTGGCGTCGATGAACAATTCGGTCCCCGTCGGGACCTCATCAAGCCGGGACATCTAGGCCCCGTAGAAATCGGTTTCGCCTCCGAAAATGATCGCGCGAGCCGTGCGGGGGGAGACGCGGATGATACCGCGCGTACGCATGACCGGCGTGGATGGAAACACAATCGTCAATTTCAGCATCGCGTGCTCACGAAACGGAAGTCGTCGTTTGGGCTTCACGACACCCCGTTCGTATACCGCGTCAATCGTCTTTTGCAGGACTGGAGTAGAAGCCATTCGATTACCTCCTCAACGCTTGCAAGTGTAGCATCGTCTCCCGAGGGTGTCAACGCGTCCTTGACGCATTTCATAGCAACCGGGGAGCTAGGGGCCACTCGCCGCCAGGCTGTTCCTCAGATCATCCTGAGCGCAGTTGATGTGCTGGAAGAGTTTTCATCGCGTTTACCACTCAATCCGGATCTGGCCCGTACCCTCTCAGGGAACGAGGAGAATGCCCGGCTCAGAGCGTGGCTTGAAGGAGCAGATCGTGCGGAGCGGGGATCAGTGAAGTGGCAGAAGGAACCTACAGCGTTACCTCTTGAATCGGGATGGCAAGAGGTGACCCGTATTCCCGTCGCTTCAATCCGACAACAGTTAGCTCCTGCAACGACACGCGTTCGGTGGGTCAAAGAGTTGCTAGCGACCTCCCCGTATCTTGATTTGACAGCGCTTGAGCAAGCTCCCACGCGCTATCGAGTGTACGCCCGCTCTGTTGCTGACAATGACCAATGGTTGGCGTTTGACTGGCGCAGTCTGATTGATCCAGACACGGTGAGTGAGCTGGTTCTCGTCACACGAACCGGCGAAGGGTCTCAACAAGTTGGGGTTATCTTGTCCGAAGATCTTCAGGTAAGAATCGTCCAAATGGCTTTGCATGGACTCCTCGATAGAATCGTCGGGTTCATGGTCAGGGGCTTACCAACAGCCTTTCGTTGGGAGTTGGCGTATGCGTTACAACGCGCCATTTTTACCTCAGCACTTGTCAACTGGCGAAATTGGGAGGAAATCAGATTACTGTCTCCAAGCGCGCGAGCTCGTATCTTCCCCTTCATTGATGAGCTTCGCCAAGTCGCCACGATGTATCGAGGTCACAGGCTCGAAGACATGATTGTCAATGGGCCGCTCGTGAGGCAATTACGAGCGCACTATCCTCTTGGAGAAGAACAAGCTCACCATCTCCTTGATCTGATCGCTCGGCGGGTCTCCTTGCGAAACAAACGAGCAACGTCCGAGGCCGGCAGAGGGGCTGAGCACGGGGCGGTGGAACAACAGGCTGCAGGGCTTGGCCTGCAGCCTTCCTCCACCTCGAGCCTCCAGCGAAGCAGTGGAGAGCGCGGGACGGTCAATCGCGAGAAGGGACCACGGAAGGCCGGACGAGACGCAGCCCGGGAAGCTCGGAGACAGGAACAGCACCATAATGACCCAACCTCCTTCTTTGCTCGAGCAATCGGGCGACGAACGGCCACTGGAGTCATTCTTGGTGGTGCGGTAACCGTGGTGGGTGGGCTGTGGATGCTGCTCACTCGTTCGAGCGAGCCTGCTCAGGTGACCCCACCGATGCCCACTCCAACACTAGTTACTGCCCCAAGTCGTCCATCGGATGCAACTATCCATGAGCAAAACCTCCAATTACTCGAGGAACTTGCCGCAGAATTGCGTGAGGAAGATCAAGCGTATGCCTCTACCGTAACGGACATGATTCAAGGAATGCGCGAACATATCGAACGTGGTGAGACGTGGGTCTTTGTATCTCCCACTGATCCTATAATCGCTGCTGTTTGGCCGATACTTGATTCAAATAAACAAGCGGTGCACCATCTCGCGTTTCTTATTAACCTCGGCCTGACGGCAGGTTTCCTTGCTCGGCTGTCGACACTTCAGCGTCTCTTGCAGCACGAACAGAATTCCACTCGACGTGACGAATTAATGCAAGTGAGGGGATGGTATCGGGATTTGCTGAAGGGCTGGTTAGTGAAAGAGGCCGTGCACTTCTATCGAGACTCAAGTCGACTGGAACGAATTGATGAACTACAACAATTTTATAAACGAGACATCCTACCTACCTTAGAACGTCTACGGGCGGGAGCGACTCTCTCAGCGCAAGAATTGCAAGATTTTCGTGCAAAAGTACGTCAAGGTCTTCTCATGACGATTCCTGAAGAAGCCCTTGCGTTACGAGAGCACTTCGAATATTTGAGACATCGAGGGTTCGATAGGGCTCGACTTGAGTATATTCAGCAGACCATCGAACCACGATTTCAGATCAAGGGAGATGCCACGGCCGATCGACTTCCCTACGATCTCCGTGCCTTGCGGTTATTCTGGACCGACGCATTCAATGACGATGAAAGCGCAATTGATGAACGAATCTTGCGACTGGTCGTGGCACGGATGTTCAGAGGAACACGGCCGTTGGAAGATCTCAAACAATCGGAGAAGTCCTGGGAGGCTCTAATCGGTTGGGCATGGCAGTTTGAAATCGATGAAGGACATACCACTTCGGATGGCAGGCCGGTGAGCTTTGTTTCAGTCCCTGGCTATCGTCAGCTCTATGCGAATCCAGAGTTTTTGGAATTCCTGAATCCTTCGCCATCCGAAGCCGAGCGCGGGGCGGTGGTGAATGCTCGGTGGGGGGCGAGGGCCCGGTGGAAGAGAGCCACGACAGTATCTCCAGGAGAACCTACCAGGCTAAAGCAGCTGATTCCGGATAACGCAGAACGCGCTGCAGCAATTCAGGCCCAGAAACAGCGGTTTTACCGTATTGATCCGGTAGAATTTGGATTCACCCTTATCGAATTACTTGAGGCAGATGAGCAACTCATCAAGCGTACGAGACAGCGATTGCCCTCTGAAATTCGAAAAGATGCACACGCCGCGGCAGAAGCAATTTTCCAAGAGCACGTCATCGGCCCCGCCAAGAAAGAGTTAGACAGTAACTTGGCCCTGCTGAACACCGTAGACCGCATCGAGCGCTTGCTTGGTGGCGAAACCGGGGCGGCCTCACGAGTGCCGAGTGGCGAGTTGCGAGTGACGAGTAGCGAACAAGCTGAACAGGTACCGACCGTTGGGTCCTACTGGGAGCATGTGGCCTTGGGGCCGGCAAAAGTGATCGACGTGACGGATAGATTTGGAGCCTCGATGTATATACTGGAGTATCCCTTTGCGCATCGTGAGCGGAAAGGTCGAGACTACGTCTCTCAGGGAGTCTTAGGGCAGCCCCTGACCGAGACTCAGTACCAGGCTGTGGTGAAGGACGATGCGTTGCACATTGCCCTTGCCGAAACGCTCTATAGGCTTCGAGCGGCACTGAGTACCGGCCAGAGGAAGTCAGATCCAGAGTCCGTCAAAGTCAAGATCGCAAACCTTCGAGTCTACTATGCCGACTACGCACACCGCGCGAAACAGCCAGGGCTGAGCGAGCGGCAGTTCGTCGAGAACGTGATGGCGCTCTATCGTGATTTCGTCGATCGCCCAGACCCGGAGGAGTTCGCCCAGATTCATCAGCTTCCGCGCATCAGCAACCGCTCAACAGCCTTGAAGCCGGATCTTTCACGTCTGAGCAGAGTGAAAGACGCCGTGCGGGAGATGCGAGAATGGAACGGCCTGGGTCGAGAGCGATTAGCTCGACGCGCAAACGTGAGTATCCCCCTTATTACTGCTATCGAGGATGGTAAATCCGTATCGCTTGAGTTGCTCTTGAAGGTTTGCGCTGCGCTTGAGATTCCTGAAGCATTGGCGCGGGCGGATAGCAAGGCATGGATCGCGAAGATTCGAAGAACTCGCGCCGAACGCGCTGCCGAGCTTGGCGCCGCAAGCCCCAGCCCCCAGCCCCCAGCCCTGAGCTTCTTATTACTGCCCCTCCTGTGGCTCTGGCGATGGACGCAGCCGCTGACGTGGTTGGTCCCCTGGGGCGTGTTTCGAGAAGAGTTTCGAGAAGAGACGGGTCCTTCTCTCCCGGCGCCGCCTGGCGTCAGAGAGCGTGTCTTGCGCTCGGCTCAAGCGCCCCGGGAGGGCGTTTCGCCGTTTACAGGGGCCCACATTGTGTCTGCAAAAGGTAGCGGTTCCTTAAGATCGCTTATCAGCATGACGGCGGGGCGGTCTGGTTCTGGGTTCTGGGCTCAGGGCTCTGGAAAAGGGGGCGCCGATCACCTACGGTTCTCGGCACTCCTGAAGCGGCTGCCATCAGGGCAGCCGCGGAATGCCGAGCGCGGTGGGCGCTCGGCCGTCTCCCACCCGCCTTTGGCGGGTACCCGGGCTCGGTCGCAGCCACCGATTTTCAAGAATGGCGAGCGCGGGGCAATCTCCAGGGACGAGCGGGAAGCGCAGCTGCTGGAGGCGCTGAAGCGGCACGGCTATCGAGTGAAGTTGGAGCCAGATCTGGGCAAGTGGCAGAACTTTCTTGAGGTACACGGTCTGCGACCGGCATTAGCCGTTACTAACAAAGACACTCGATACATCCATGCCTATGAGCCAACATGGACGCTCGGTACACTGGCGAACACGGCGGTCCAGGCTCGCGAGAGGCAAACCGAGATCACGCTAGACTTTTTGACCGCGATGGAACGCGAATCACCGGCACTCGCCAGTGCCACGCTCACCCTGCGAGAGAAGTTGGAAGCACTCAACGCGACCACAGACGGATCCCCTGAGGAAGCCGGTCGAGAAGTCCTCCCGTGGATTTATCTGGCGGCGATGGATGAGATGTGGAGAGCCCCTGACGGACAGATAAGAACTCAACGTGCCTGGTTTGAGAAACACTCAGCCGCCCTCCATAAGATAGGCCAACAGGCATGGCGAGTGGTGCAGTTGCTTCAGGACGCGCCGATTATTCAAGCCCTGCTGCGCGAATACTATCGTGCCCTTGGCTTGCCCATTCCTCCGCTCTTAGGTAGTGACCCTGATCAGGGGGGTGGGGAGCGCGAGGCGGTTGTGAAGGTCGAACCACAAAAGCGTCGTGGCCCTCCACGAAGACGCGTCAGACGTGTAGACAGCGATGCTGATCAGCGACTGCGAGCGCGTCGTCTCCTCCAGGGAATCTTGACAAAGGCCCTTGGCATGACGACCGATCCGCTGGCTCGCCGTGTCTTTACAGAAGCCGATGATGCCACGCTAGAGCTGCTACTTCGCAAGTATCTGGGTCACCAGCGCGCTCCGGCTCTACGGCTGCAGCAAGACGGCGTGTTGATCACCGACAAGGTCGTTGGCATCTTCCTTCAGGAACGACCTCGTCTCAAGCGAGCTATCGACGTGTTGCGCAGCCAACGCCCCGATTATCAGCGCCGGCAAGCCCACCTTCAAGAGTTCCCCAGCGCTTTACAAGCACATAGCGGAGAAGTCCAACCCGCCGCTAAAGCGTTGGGCAAACGCGTGGCTTCTCTTTGGCAGTGGCTCCATCAGCATCCTTCTTATTGGCCTTATGCGCGGGCCTACTGGCAGCGACCATCAACTCTGCTTGAGCTTATCGATGATCAGATCAGGGAAACGCCAACAGACTCTTTTAGTCCGGAGGAAGTGGAGCAGTGGGTCACACGCGCAGCACGGAAGTATCTCAGGGACTTCAAGTGGAAAGGGCCACTGGAAACAGCTCTCTTAACATTGACGGACACCGGTGCGCTAGTACGGCTGCCCGGTTCAGACTCGCGATTCGCCCGCGTGAGAGAAAAACCGTCCGAGGGCGGGGCGGTGGAACAACCCGTGCGGAGTGCGGAATTCGGTATGCGGCATGATTTGGCTGTATCCCGCACGCCGCATCCCGCATCCCGCATCGCTGGAGAGCGCGGGGCGGCCTCACGAGTGAGGAATCAGGCGGGGAACTTCGACTCAGCGACTTCCAGGCGCTTTTTGACTTCTTTCATGTCAACCTTAGCAAGTTTTGTGCGAATGGCATCAAGGCCTTCGCCAAACACCGTACGCTCCACCCTAGAACTTGTCAAGCGAGCAGTCAGGGACGAGCAGGGGTCGGTATTTCGAAGGGAACGGAAGCCGAGTGAGGAGCGCGTGAGTGAAGAGAGAGCGCAGGCGGCCCGCGACTTATTACCAGGAACGTTGAAAGAAACGCTAGGAAGCGATCAAGATCCCTTTGCGGGGAAAGTGTTTACCACGTTGGATGATAGAACAGTGCAGCGAGTGGTACTAAGGTATGCGGGGCATATCAGAGCGGTCGTGCGCCGGTTTGAGCAGGATAGACTAAGCATTTCAGATGGAACGATCAACCAATTTATCGAGAAGCAACCGAAGCTCAAGGCGCGCGTTGCACGCCTCCGAAGAGATCGACACGATGAACGCGAGAGACGGGAACGCGCCTACAAGCAAGCCACGAAGGCCTTGAAGCGGTCTTCCGAGCACCAAGCTGAACAACGACAG